>NZ_JBFULI010000020.1:0-89415 GCF_056400405.1 Pseudomonas sp. P5_B3
AGCACCAGAAGTTCTTCTTCGAGCATTTCCTGCATAAAGGCCAGGAAGCGGCGAAGACCTGTGCGGATACGTTGCTGAAGATCCGTTCGCTGCGTCGCACCGAGCCGCGTGCGCTAGCCGTATAATCACCGCAAAACCTGTAGGAGCGAGCCTGCTCGCGATGGCGGACTGTCAGTCGACATTTATKCTGACTGATACACCGCYATCGCGAGCAGGCTCGCTCCTACATGGGTTCTACGCTGAATTCAGGCCAGGTTTTCGTCGGTGGTCGGCACGACCAGGATGCCGGCACGCAAACCGTTCTTCACCTTGGGGTTCGGGAAGATGATCCGGGCGCCCTCCTCCTCGATGATCCAGCGGGTGTTGGCAATGTCTTCCGCCAGCAGATAACCCACTTCCAGCTCCGAAAAATTCTCGATGTCCGCCGGCAGGTTCAGGCGGAAGCTGTCGCTGTGCTTGATGATTTCCCGTGCCACGCTGTACAGCTGCAAACCGTCCAGTGCTTTGTCAGTCAATTCCGGCTCGGTGCCTTCGATGATCTGCTTGAGGCGCGCCTCCAGCAGCGAGACATTGACCCCGGCGTTCTGCCCGAATGGCCGCGCCTTGCCGAGTTCCAGGGTGAAAGCTTCGGCACCGAGCTTGTCGTAGGTGTAGGAGCTGAACACGATGGACGGCTTGTTCTGCAGCAAAACCGCTTCCATGCCGGCGGCGCGCAGGCGCGCCAGTTCCTGACGCGAATGCTGGCGGTCTTCTTTCCATGGGTACAAGGCAAACTGCTCGATTTTCGAGCCACGAATGGCCGTGTGCAGGTCGTAATGCAGGCGCTGACGATCAGGCAGACAGAAGAAACTCGCCGCCAACCGCTCCAGCTCACAAGCACGCAAGGCTTCGCAGCCACTGCTTTGTTCATGACGGCCATTGAACAGCCGATTGACGTCCTGCTCGACGAAACGCTCGCCCTTGCGAATCGCCTCGGGGTTGCCGAACAGGAACAGAATACGTGCGCGCGGCTTCAAGTCGCCGCGGGCAATGTCGTGCAACAGGCGATCGAGCAACTCGATCGGCGCTGTTTCATTGCCGTGGATCCCCGCCGACAGCAGCAGGTCCAGGCCATTGTCACGCGCTTCAGGTGGCCGGACTTCCAGCGCACCTTCGCTCAACCAGCGCATGCGCACGCCTTCGACAGTCAGTTGAGTCTTCTCCGCCGGTTCACGGCCGGCGAGGGTCAGTTCAAGCAGTTTGCCGAGGGCGAGCATAGAGCGGTTTCCTTAGTGGTCGTGGTTGCAATCCGGGCCGTGAACGTGATCCTCGTCGTCGCCGAGTTCAGCCGGTTCCATCTCCAGTTGCAGACTTACCAGATTAGTCGCCAATGGGCGCAACAGCAGGTTGGCGTATTCGGCGTCGCCTTCTTCGACGTCCACGCCGATCAACAGTTGGCCGCGGCCGTCCTGCTGGATCCACAGCTCTTTGCCTTGCCACATGACCGCGACGCGGGTGCAGGTAGTCTCCAGTTGCGTGCCGTCGGTGTCTTCAAGGATCAGCTGCAGGGTATCGCTCATGTCTTTACGCTCTCGTTTGAGATGAAGCAGCGCGCTGCCATACAGGGCGGCGCGCCGTCGATCAATTGATCTGGAATGGATAAACCGCGCCCAGTTTAAGGATTTGCGTCAGTTCATCCAGTGCCGTCCGGCACTCAAGCAGCAATTGCGGGTCCGCCAGATCGTTTTCGGTCATGCGGTCGCGGTAGTGCTTCTCGACCCATTCGGTCAGTGTGCCGTACAACGGCGCCGTCATGATAACCCCTTGATTGACGGCCGCCAGCTCGGTTTCGTTGAGTGCGACGCGCAACCGCAGGCAAGCCGGGCCACCGCCGTTCTGCATGCTCTGCTTGAGATCGAAGACTTTCACTTCGCGGATCAGGCCGCCGGAGCTGGTCAAACCCTGCAAGTATTGCCAGACACGCTCGTTGCCACGGCATTCTTCCGGAACGATCAACAGCATGGAGCCGTCAGGACGCGACAGCAGTTGGCTATTGAACAGGTAGGAACGAACCGCGTCTTCCACGCTGACCGCGGAACGCGGAACACAGACAGACTGAAATTTCCCACCGACTTTGGCGAGTTTGCTCTGCAATTCAGCGAGCATCTTCTCGGTCTCGAGGAACGCGTCCTCGTGATAGAACAGCACTTCGCCGTTGCCGACTGCGATCACGTCGTTGTGGAACACACCCTGATCAATCACCGACGGGTTCTGCTGGGCGTAGACCACGCCGTCATCGCTCAAGCCGTGCAAACGGGCAACGGCCTGGGATGCTTCGAGGGTCTGGCGCGCCGGGTACTTCTGCGGTGCCGGGTAGCGGGTGTCGAACGCGCTGCGGCCGAATACGAAGAACTCGACACCGGCTTCGCCGTATTCACGGCAGAAACGCGTGTGGTTGGCCGCGCCTTCGTCACCGAATTGCGCCACGGCCGGCAAGGCGGCGTGGTGGGCGAAGTGTTTCTGGTCAGCGAACATCGCCCCCAGCACGCGGCTGGTAGTCGGGTGTTCGATGCTGCGGTGGTATTTGCAATTGAGGTTGGCCGCGGTGAAATGCACGCGACCGTCAGCCGTGTCGGCGCTCGGGCTGACGGTGGCGGCGTTGGCCACCCACATGCTCGAGGCCGAGCAACTGGCCACCAGCAGCGGCATCGCCTCTTTGGCAGCGCGCTCGATCACTTGAGCGTCGGTGCCGCCAAAGCCCAGGCGACGCAGTGCGGCCACATCCGGGCGCTCTTGCGGTGCCAGTACGCCTTGCTGGAAACCCATTTCCATCAGCGCTTTCATTTTTGCCAGGCCTTGCAGCGCCGCTTCCTTGGGGTTGGAAGACTGCTGGCTGTTGCTCTGGGACGCGACGTTGCCGTAGGACAGGCCGCCGTAGTTGTGGGTCGGCCCCACTAGACCGTCAAAATTGACTTCATAGGATTTCATCGGCGAGGCTCCACGAGAATCTGTTGTTATAGGCTTCAGTAACTAGATTTGAGACCGAGGCGCGGCCATCGCGAGCAGGCTCGCTCCTACAGGGTTTGTGTCGTACACCAAATGTGTATCCACCACCGAACCTGTGGGAGCCAGCCTGCTGGCGATGGGCATCACGCCATCTTCACGCCAGGCGTCAGGGCGGCAGGCAATACCAGGCTCGGCGTTTCCAGCGAGGCCACCGGATACGCGCAGTAATCCGCCGCGTAGTAGGCACTGGCGCGGTGGTTGCCCGAGGCGCCGACGCCGCCGAACGGCGCGCTGCTCGCGGCACCGGTCAGCTGTTTGTTCCAGTTGACGATACCGGCGCGGCTTTCCAGCCAGAATTGCTGGTAACGCGCTTCGGAATCCGACAGCAGGCCGGCGGCCAGACCGTAGGCAGTGTCGTTGGCTTCAGCGATCGCCGCTGCAAAATCAACGTAGCGGATCACCTGCAGCAACGGGCCGAACAGTTCTTCGTCAGGACGATCGGCGACAGTGGTCACATCCAGGATGCCCGGGGTCAGCAAGGCCGAATGAGCCTGAGGCTGAGTCATTTCCAGCAGCGCCACGGCGCCGTTGGCCAGCAGATGTTCTTGCGCATCCATCAACGCTTTCGCAGCACCAAGGGAAACCACCGAGCCCATGAACGGCGCCGGTTGCTGATCGAAGGCACCGACTTCAATTGTCGAGCTGACCGCCACCAGACGCGCCAGCAGCGAGTCGCCCCAGGCACCTTGTGGCACCAGCAAGCGCCGGGCGCAGGTGCAGCGCTGGCCGGCGGAGATGAACGCCGACTGAATGATCGTGTACACCGCGGCATCGAGGTCCGCAACCTGATCGACCACCAGCGGGTTGTTACCGCCCATCTCCAGCGCCAGGATCTTGTCCGGACGACCGGCGAATTGCTGGTGCAGGTGATTGCCGGTGCGGCTGGAGCCGGTGAAGAACAGGCCGTCGATGCCCGGGTTCGCCGCCAGGGCGATACCGGTTTCGCGAGCGCCTTGCAGCAAATTCAATACGCCGGCCGGCAGACCGGCCTCGATCCAGCACTTGACCGTCAACTCGGCGACTTTCGGTGTCAGTTCGCTTGGCTTGAACAGCACGCTGTTACCGGCCAGCAGTGCCGGCACGATGTGGCCGTTCGGCAGGTGACCCGGGAAGTTGTAAGGACCGAACACTGCCACCACACCGTGGGGTTTATGGCGCAGCACAGCGGTGGCATCGCCCAACGGACCGCTCTTCTCGCCGGTACGTTCGCGGTAGCTCTGCACCGAGATGGCAATCTTGTTGACCATGCTGGTGACTTCAGTCGCCGCTTCCCACAGGGGTTTGCCGGTTTCTTCGCCGATGGTATGAGCCAGTTCGTCCGCGTGGGTCTTCAGGGCAGCAGCAAAGGCTTCCAGCACCGAAATGCGTTCTTCCAGGGTACGCCGCGCCCAGCCCGGGAACGCCTGACGCGCCGCGTGCACAGCCGACTCGACCTGAGCGGCGGTGGCACCGACGCCGGACCACAGCACCTGCTGGGTCACCGGGTTCAGCGACTCGAAGGCTTCGCCCTCACCTGCCAGCCATTCACCTGCGATGTAAAGCGACTTCATTATTTCGACTCCCGAGCTGCGGACAACGCCACGGCGCGCACTTGATCGCCAGCGTTGAGTTGAAGACGTTTGGCGGTCTTCGAATCGACCACCAGAGTGCCGGCGGCCAGACGTGCCGGAGCGGCAGTGATGCGGCAGTCTTCGCGCTTGCGGTTGTGAATGATGAATGGCGTGGCGTCGTCGCCTGGCGTGCCAACGGCCAGCACCAGCGCCTGGCTGTCGCGCACGGCGCGGATCTTGCCGGTTTCGCATTCGATCGCAGGACCTGCGTCGAAAATGTCGACGTAGCCCTGGTAGCTGAAGCCTTCGCTCTTGAGCATGGCCAGCGCCGGCTCGGTGTCCGGGTGCACCTGACCGATGACGTTGCGCGCATCCGGCGACAGGAAGCAGGTGTACAGCGGGAATTTCGGCATCAGTTCGGCGATGAACGCCTTGTTGCCGACGCCGGTCAGGTAGTCAGCCTGGCTGAACTCCATCTTGAAGAAGTGCCGGCCCAGGCTTTCCCAGAACGGCGAACGCCCGGCTTCGTCGGAAACACCGCGCATTTCGGCGATGATCTTGTTGCCGAACAGTTGCGGGAACTCGGCGATGAACAGCATCCGCGCCTTGGACAGCATGCGACCGTTGAGGCCACTGCGGTAATCGGCGTGCAGGAACAGCGAGCACAGCTCGGAGTTGCCGGTCAGGTCGTTGGCCAGGAACAGCGTCGGGATTTCACGATAGATGTTCAGCTCTTGCGAAGCGCTGACTGTCAGACCGACCCGGAAGTTGTACCAGGGCTCACGCAGGCCGACGGCGCCGGCAATGGCGGAAATACCCACCACGCGACCGTCATCATCTTCGAGCACGAACAGATAGTCCGCATCACCCCGCCCGGCTTCGCCGCGAAAGGTCTTCTCGGCCCAGCCGACCCGATGGGCCAGCCGCTCTTCGTTGGCCGGCAAGGTGGTCAGGCCGGTGCCGGTGCTGCGGGCCAGGTCGATCAGAGCGGGTAAATCGCTGCTGCGTACGGGACGAACGATCATGCTATCTCCTCAAACGGGCCGCTTGCGCCACCCGTGAAACTTCGCTGCTTTCTAGGCATCAATTGCGACGTTAAACCGCCACCAGGCGCACGCTGGCACCCTCGCCGACGCCCAGGGCTTCGGCCGCTTCCAGGTCCAGGGTCACCGGTTTACCCGGCGCGTAGTCAAGCTCGAGCATGACCGCGCGGTAGTCCTGCAACTGGGCATTGGCAACCAGATACTGGCGACCGACACCTTTGACCGGCTCACCGATCTTCACCGGCACCACACGGCTCTGGGCGATCGAACGGATCCCCGAGACACGGGCATGCAGGGTCGGGCCGCCGTCGAAGATGTCGATGTAGTGATCGGTCTCGAAGCCTTCGCGCATCAGGATGTCGAAGGTGATCTGCGCCCGCGGGTGCACCTGGCCCATGGCTTCTTGCGCGGAGTCCGGCAGCAGGGGCACGTAGATCGGGTAATGCGGCATCAGTTCGGCGAGGAACGTCCGGCTCTTCAGGCCGCACAGACGCTCGGCTTCAGCGTAGTTGAGGTCGAAAAAGTTGCGACCGATGGCGTCCCAGAATGGCGAGTCGCCATTTTCATCGCTGTAACCGACGATCTCGGTCACCACGGAATCGGCAAAACGCTCCGGGTGGCTGGCGACGAACAGCAGACGGCCACGGGAATTGAGCTCTGACCAAGGCGAGCCCACCAGATCCCGCTGCACGTAGAAACTGGTCAGCAAGCTGTTGCCGGTCAGGTCGTGGCACTGCGAGAGCACGTGGATCTTGTTGTGAATTTTCAGCTCGCGGGAAGCGTGCACGAAGGTTTCGTTGCGGAAGCTGTAGAACGGTTCGGAGTAACCGGCCGACGCCACGATGGCCGAGCAACCGACCAGCTTGCCGGTGGCAGAGTCTTCGAGGACGAAGAAATAGCTTTCCTCGCCGTTGAAGCTCACTTCGGCGGCGAACGAGGCTTCGCTTGCCGCGATCTTGTCGCTCAGGCGTTCAACGTCATCCGGCAAGGAAGTGACACCAATCGGGCTGTCCGCAGCCAGACGCTGTACCTCGCCCAGATCAGCCATTTGCGCGGGGCGCATCACCAGCATGGTGTCACTCCTTTTTCTAAAATTCTTTGAGGAAAATAGCCGGCCCCTTGTAGGAGCGAGCCTGCTCGCGATGGTGTGTCAGGCGACATCATTGTTGCTGATCCACCATCGCGAGCAGGCTCGCTCCTACAGAAAAGCAGGGCCGGAACAAAAATTGGGTTCGACGCCTGAAAGGTCAGGCGTCGAAGGGTCTATCAGGCTTGCGTCAGTTTTGCTGCGGCACGTTCGAAGCGGTCCAGGCCGGCATCGATATCGGCATCTTCCACCACCAGGCTTGGGGCGAAACGCACCACGTCCGGGCCGGCTTGCAGAACCATCAGGCCTTCTTGCTCAGCGGCGTTGAAGATGTCCTTGGCCTTGCCTTTCCAGGCATCGCTCAGCACACAGCCGATCAACAGGCCCATGCCGCGGACCTTGGTGAACAGCCCGTATTTCTCGCCGATCTGCTCAAGGCGGGCCTTGAACTTGTCGTGCTTGGCGTTGACGCCGGCCAGTACTTGCGGGGTGTTGATCACATCGATCACCGCTTCCGCGACAGCACACGCCAGCGGGTTGCCGCCGTAAGTGGTGCCGTGGGTGCCGACGACCAGGTGCTTGGCCAGGTCTTCGGTGGTCAGCATCGCCGCGATCGGGAAACCACCGCCCAGGCTCTTGGCGCTGGTCAGGATGTCCGGGATCACGCCGTAATGCTGGTAGGCGAACAGATGGCCGGTACGGCCCATGCCGGTTTGCACTTCGTCGAAAATCAGCAGCGCGTTGTGCGCGGTGCAGAGTTCGCGGGCACCTTGCAGGTATTCCAGTTCAGCCGGGATCACACCGCTTTCGCCCTGGATCGGCTCCAGCACCACGGCGCAAGTCTTGTCGGAAATGGCGGCTTTCAGCGCGGCCAGATCGTTGTACGGCACGTGGGTGATACCAGTGATTTTTGGACCGAAGCCATCGGAATACTTCGACTGGCCACCAACGTTCACGGTGAACAGAGTACGGCCGTGGAAGCTGTTGAGCGCGGCGATGATCTCGTACTTCTCGCTGCCGAATCGGTCATGACCGACACGACGAGCCAACTTGAAAGCGGCCTCGTTGGCTTCGGCGCCGGAGTTGCAGAAGAAGGCACGGTCGGCAAACGTGGCGTCGATCAGCTTATGGGCCAGGCGCAGGGCCGGCTCATTGGTGAACACGTTGGACACGTGCCACAGCTTGTTCGCCTGCTCGGTCAACGCGCCGACCAGCGCTGGATGCGCGTGGCCCAATACGTTTACGGCAATCCCGCCGGCGAAGTCGATCAGCTCGCGACCGGACTGGTCCCAGACGCGGGAACCGGCGCCACGCACAGGAATGAATGCGGCAGGCGCGTAGTTGGGAACCATTACCTGGTCGAAATCGGCGCGTTGTACCGCAGCGTGCTCAACGGACATCGGAGTCTCCTGAAAAGGAACACTCGCCTGAAACTGGCGAGCGATGAGGGGATTGTAAGGACAGTTTTCAGCCCGGCCTTGCCGCCAAGCGACAACTTCTTATAGCGCAAACCCCGGATTTTCCCGGGTTTACGGCAATGCGACATATAGGGTCGCAAAGGCGCAGTTTAACTGGCGCGGCGGTTTATAGGCAGTTAGCCGGTGCTGATAAAAATCTACCGCTCGCCCACCTTCCCCTGTAGGAGCGAGCTTGCTCGCGATGGTCGTTAACGATAACGCGTGTTTACTGGTTAAACGCGGCGCTCTTGAATCCATCGCGAGCAGGCTCGCTCCTACAGCCAACTAGCTACGTTCGGCCGGCACCGACGACAATTCGAACGGGCTACTGCTACGCCGCTGATTGCGATCTTCCCGCGGCGTGGCGCCGAAGAAATTGCGATAGGCGCTGGAGAAGTGCGGCCCCGAGGAGAAGCCACAGGACAGGCCGATCWGGATGATCGACTTGCTGGTTTGCATCAACATCTGCCGGGCCTTGTTCAGGCGCAGTTCCAGGTAGTACTGGCTCGGCACACGGTTGAGGTATTGCTTGAAGATGCGCTCCAGCTGTCGACGGGACACGCACACGTGCTGGGCGATTTCGTCGGTGGTCAGCGGCTCTTCAATGTTGGCTTCCATGAGCAACACGGCTTGTGTGAGCTTCGGATGGCTGGAACCGAGGCGGTTCTGCAACGGAATGCGCTGGCGTTCACCACCTTCGCGAATGCGCTCGACCACCAGCTCTTCGGACACCGCACCGGCCAGTTCCGCACCATGGTCGCGGGCCAGCACTGCCAGCAACAAGTCGAGCACCGACAGGCCGCCGCACGCCGTCAGGCGATCGCGATCCCAGTCGAACAGGTGACTGGTGGCGATGACTTTCGGAAAGCGCTCGGCGAAATCGTCCTGCCAGCGCCAATGCACGGCCGCGCGATAACCGTCGAGCAAGCCCAATTGCGCCAATGGATAAACACCGGCTGAAAGACCGCCGATCACACAGCCGGCACGCACCAGCTGTTTAAGCGCACTGCTGAGCGCTGGCGCCAGTGCGGTCGGTGGCTCATCAGCGAGCAGGAACAGCTTCTGGAAATTTTCGAGCTTGCCGGTCCACGCTTCACCCGGCAACTGCCATTCGCCTTCGGTCGGCGGTTCGGCCTGCAGGAATGACAGTTCGTAAACCACGTCCGGATGCACACGCTGGGCAACACGCAAGGCCTCCTCAGCCAGCGTAAGCGTCAGTGCTTTAGTGCTGGGCCAAATCAGGAAACCAATTCGATGGGCAGTCATGGTGGGCAATCCGAAGCGCAGAACAGTGATGAAGGCATGGGCCAATGCTAGCCCGTAAATGAACGCAAATCTCAAAACCAGCACAGCTCCCACAGGGGATCGGGGCCAGCCTCCAGGCTGCGAAGCATGCACTATCCCTGTGCACAACGGCAGTCCTGATTATTTCAAGCTGCCGGACAGGAATTGCTGCAAACGCTCCGATTGCGGGTTCACCAGCACTTCGCGCGGGTTGCCGCTTTCTTCGACCACGCCTTTGTGCAGGAACACCAACTGGTTCGACACTTCACGGGCAAAGCCCATTTCGTGGGTCACCACGACCATGGTCCGGCCTTCCTGAGCCAGGGCCTGCATGACTTTCAACACGTCGCCAACCAGCTCCGGGTCGAGGGCCGAGGTCGGTTCGTCGAACAGCATCACCTCGGGTTCCATCGCCAGCGCCCGGGCAATCGCCACGCGCTGTTGCTCGCCGCCGGACATGTGGCCTGGGTAAGCATCCTTGCGATGAGCCACGCCCACCTTGTTCAGGTAGTGCTCGGCTTTCTCGCGTGCTTCGGCCTTGGACATGCCAAGTACATGCACCGGCGCCTCCATGATGTTTTCCAGCGCGGTCATGTGCGACCACAGGTTGAAATGCTGGAACACCATCGACAGGCGCGAACGCATGCGTTGCAGCTGTTTCGGGTCGGCCGCCTTCAGCGCGCCGTCCTTATTCGCCACCAGCTTGAGCTCTTCGTTGTTGAGCAGGATCTTGCCCGCGTGCGGCTGCTCCAGCAGGTTGATGCAGCGCAGGAACGTACTTTTGCCGGAGCCACTGGAACCGATGATGCTGATCACATCGCCGGCTGCCGCTTTCAGGGACACGCCCTTGAGCACTTCGTGACTGCCATAGCGTTTATGCAGGTCTTGGACTTCAAGTTTGTACATGCTGTCGGTTCTCACAAAAACAGTCAGTCAGTGATATTCAATGCTTGCGCGGGGCCAGGTAGCCCAGCCAGCGGCGCTCGGCCATCTTGAACAGCTTCACCAGGATGAAGGTCAGGCACAGGTAGAACACACCGGCGGTGATGTACGCCTCGAACGGCAGGTAGAACTGGGCGTTGACCGTGCGCGCGGCACCGGTGATATCGATCAGGGTCACGATGGACGCCAGACTGGTGGTCTGCAGCATCATGATCACTTCGTTGCTGTACTGCGGCAGCGCGCGGCGCAGGGCCGACGGCAGCAGGATGCGCTTGTACATCTTGACCCGCGACATGCCCATGGCCTTGGCCGCTTCGATCTCGCCGTTCGGCGTGGCGCGCAGGCTGCCGGCGATGATTTCGGCGGTGTAGGCGCTGGTGTTGATCGCGAACGCCAGGCACGCACAAAACGTTGCGCTGGACAGCCACGGCCAGAGGAAGCTTTCACGCACCGCTTCGAACTGCGCCAGACCGTAGTAGATCAAAAACAGCTGCACCAGCATCGGCGTGCCGCGGATCACATAGGTGTAGAGCCAGGCCGACATGTTGACGGTCGCGTTCTTCGAGACGCGCATCAAGCCCAGCGGCAAGGCGCACAGCAGGCCGAAGAACAGCGACAGCGCGAGCAGTTTGAGGGTAGTCACCAGGCCGCCGAGGTACAGCGGCAAGGCCTGCCAAATGACGTTGTAGTCGAAGATCATAGATCAGCCGCCCTTACGCCTACCGAGTAGCGCTTCTCAAGGTGACGCAATGCCAGCAACGACACACTGGTGATCACCAGGTACATCGCCGCCACTGCGAGGAAGAAGGTGAAAGGCTCGCGGGTGGCATCCGCCGCCTGCTTGGCCTTGAACATCATGTCTTGCAGACCCACCACCGAAATCAGCGCGGTAGCCTTGGTCAATACCAGCCAGTTGTTGGTGAAACCCGGAATCGCCAGACGAATCATCTGCGGCACCAACACCCGGAAGAACACCTGGAAACTGCTCATGCCGTAGGCCATGCCGGCTTCGGCCTGACCTTTGGGGATCGCCATGAAGGCACCACGGAAGGTTTCCGACAGGTACGCACCGAAAATGAAGCCCAGGGTGCCGATACCGGCGGCCAACGGGTTCAGGTCGATGTACTCGTCAAAGCCGAGCAGCGGTGCGACGCGGTTGAGCAGATCCTGGCCGCCGTAGAAAATCAGCAGGATCAGCACCAGGTCGGGAATACCACGGATCACCGTGGAATACAGGTCGCCCAGCCAGGCCAGCCAGCGCACCGGCGACAGACGCAGTGCCACGCCGATCAGGCCCAGAACGATGGCCATGGCCATGGACGACAAGGCGAGCTGAAGCGTCAGCCAAGCGCCATCGAGGATGACAGCCCCGTAGCCTTTCAACATGATTCAGGTCCTCGAAAGTTGGGATGAAAAAATGGCGCAAACCTCAGAGATCCTGTTGCTTGCGCCATTTCAGACTTGTCGCCGGGACGTGTTACTTGCCGTAGATATCGAAGGCGAAGTACTTGTCCTGGATTTGCTTGTATTTGCCATTCTCGCGAATGGCCAAGATGGCGGCGTTGAGCTTGTCCAGCTCAGCCTTGTCGCCCTTGCGCACCGCGATGCCTACGCCGTCGCCGAAGTACTTGACGTCGGTGAACGCAGGGCCGACGAACGCGAAACCTTTACCGGCGTCGGTTTTCAGGAAACCGTCATCCAGCAAGGTCGCGTCTGCCACGGTGCCGTCGAGGCGGCCGGCGGCCACGTCGAGGTAAATTTCGTTCTGCGAACCGTAAGGCTTGATCTCGGCACCCAGCGGAGCCAGGACTTCGCGGGCGAAACGCTCGTGGATCGAACCACGCTGCACGCCGATGTTCTTGCCCTTGAGCTCGGTCAGGCCTTCGCTGACCTGAGTACCGGCCTTCATGACCAGGCGAGCCGGGGTGTTGTAGTACTTGTTGGTGAAGTCCACGGACTTCTTGCGATCTTCAGTGATCGACATGGACGACAGGATCGCGTCGATCTTGCGCACTTTCAGTGCCGGGATCAGGCCGTCGAACTCTTGCTCGACCCAGACGCACTTGGCCTTCATCTCTTCGCACAACGCGTTGCCGATGTCGTAGTCGAAACCAACGATGCTGCCGTCCGGCGCTTTCGAGGCGAATGGAGGGTAAGCCGCTTCGATACCGATTTTCAGAGGTTTTTCATCGGCGAAGGTTGGCAAGGACAGCACGGACAGTGCCAGGGCGCCAAGCAGCACGAGTTTCTTCATCTTGGGACTCCATCGGTAAAGGGCAAAAACGGCAGAGTGAGCGACAGCCCAATATGCGAGTGAGTGGAACCGCAAAGCAGTTGCTGCGTCCTGGGAAGCGGGTGTTGAAATTCAACACGAGCAACGACGAGCGAGTGATCGGCATTCTAACGACAGGCCCGAGGCCGATATTTCTTCAATGCGACAACTAATTACAGAAGCACCGAGAAAGCCGTTTTAGCGCGTTGACAGCCCTGCAAAATCATGCAAGAGCAAAAGACATTGAACCGATCTGTATTGCAAATTGCGGGCCTATTATTGGCAAACCCTTCTAATCCGGCAAGCGCAGCGTTGGGTCTTATTTTTCGGGCGGCTTTCCAGAGCTCTAAAACAGTGCTGTGCGTTTCCCATCACCCCGTGTCGGGGCAATACGGTTACACATTCAGTAACCTGAAAGAACGCAGGTAACAGTAGGAAAATGCCGACAGAGTATCCCGATAATTATTGGTAGATGTTGCTGTAGCGCCTGCTAAACCGCTATCGCGAGCAAGCTCGCTCCCACAATGGTTTTGTGTCGAACGCAAATACCGCATTCACCACAGATCCCCTGTAGGAGCGAGCCTGCTCGCGATGAGGCCAGCCCAGCCAACACAAAAACCTCAGGCACAAAAAAGCCCCACCAGGCTCAACACCTGATGGGGCTTTTAGTGACTCAGAACCGCCGCTTACGCGACATTCATGGTCCTGTGCGTATCAATCAAATGCTGCACCACACTCGGATCAGCCAAGGTAGAGATATCCCCCAACCCGTCATATTCGGCCGTGGCAATCTTGCGCAGAATCCGCCGCATGATCTTGCCCGAACGGGTCTTCGGCAGCCCCGGCGCCCACTGGATCACATCCGGCGAAGCAATCGGACCGATCTCCTTGCGCACCCAGTTTTTCAGTTCCAGGCGCAACTGCTCGTTCGGCTCTTCACCGTTTTTAAGGGTGACATACACATAGATGCCCTGCCCCTTGATGTCGTGCGGCACACCGACCACCGCCGCTTCGGCGACTTTCGGGTGCGCGACCATCGCGCTTTCTATCTCGGCGGTACCCATGCGGTGGCCGGACACGTTGAGCACGTCGTCCACGCGACCGGTGATCCAGTAGTAACCATCGGCATCGCGACGGGCGCCGTCACCGGTGAAGTACATGCCGCGGAAAGTCTTGAAGTAGGTATCAACGAAACGGTCATGGTCGCCAAACAACGTACGCGCCTGGCCTGGCCACGAATCGAGAATCACCAGGTTACCCTCGGCCTCGCCCTCGACGATGTTGCCCAGGTTATCCACCAGCGCCGGCACCACGCCGAAGAACGGACGCGCCGCAGAGCCTGGCTTGAGGGCATGAGCACCCGGCAGCGGGCTCATCATGTTGCCGCCGGTTTCGGTCTGCCACCAGGTGTCGACGATCGGGCAACGGGACTTGCCGACATTCTTGTAGTACCAGTCCCAGGCTTCCGGGTTGATCGGCTCGCCCACCGAACCCAACAGGCGCAGGCTGCTGCCATCGGCGCCTTCAACGGCGGCGGTGCCCGAGGCCATCATCGCGCGGATCGCGGTCGGTGCGGTGTAGAGGATGTTGACCTTGTGCTTGTCGACGATCTTCGACACCCGGGTGATGTCCGGGTAGTTCGGCACGCCTTCGAACAACAGCGTGGTCGCGCCGTTGGCCAGCGGGCCGTAGACGATATAACTGTGGCCGGTGACCCAGCCGACGTCGGCGGTGCACCAGTAGACTTCACCCGGGCGGTAGTCGAACACGCGCTCGTGGGTCATGGCCGCGTACAGCAGGTAGCCGCCGGTGGTGTGCTGCACGCCCTTGGGCTTGCCGGTGGAGCCGGAGGTGTAAAGGATGAACAGCGCTTCTTCGGCGCCCATCTCTTTCGGCGCACACACGGTGCCGGCCACTTTCATCAGGTCCTCGAACCAGATGTCGCGATGCTGGTTCCACTTGATGTCGCCACCGGTGCGCTGGCACACGATGACTTTCTGGATGCTGCTGGTTTCCGGGTTGGTCAGCGCGTCGTCGACGTTGGCCTTGAGTGGGATCTTCTTGCCGGCACGAATGCCTTCGTCGGCGGTGATCACCACTTTGGATTTGCAGTCGATGATGCGACCGGCCAGGGCTTCCGGCGAGAATCCGCCGAACACCACCGAGTGAATCGCGCCGATCCGGGTACAGGCCAGCATGGCGACCACGGCTTCGGGGATCATCGGCATATAGATAGTCACCACGTCGCCGCGATGCACGTCCTGGCCACGCAGGGCGTTGGCGAACTTGCAGACTTGCTCGTGCAGTTCGCGGTAAGTGATGTGGCGGCTTTCGGCAGGGTCATCGCCCTCCCAGATGATCGCGACCTGATCGCCGCGCTCGGCCAGATGACGGTCGAGGCAATTGTAGGAAACGTTCAGGGTGCCGTCGGCGAACCACTTGATGTCGACATGGTGATCGTCGAAAGAAGTCTGCTTCACCGTGGTGAAAGGCTTGATCCAGTCGAGGCGCTTGGCTTGCTCGCGCCAGAAGCCGTCGGGGTTGACGACCGACTGCTGGTACATCGCCTTGTAGGTCGCCTCGTCGGTCAGCGTGTTAGCCAGAACCTCGGGACGAACGGGATACAGGGAAGCCGCACTCATCTTTCTTACCTCGGTGGAATAGTTGTTTTTGTATGACCACGTTTTAGCCGGGCCGGGCCTATAGAACCATTCGACGATGGTAGTAACAAGCCCCTACAAAATGTCGTGAAAATTCCTATAAAGCCATTGCCACCGCGGTTCCTGTAGGAGCGAGCCTGCTCGCGATGGTCGTCAACGATAACGCGCCCAACCTGACACCCCGCGGTGCTCTCTGGCTCATCGCGAGCAAGCTCGCTCCTACAAAAGAAGAGGCTATTCAGGGATTGTTACAGGATCCGTCAAAAGTGTTTATCAAATCCACGGCTATATGGACGAAGCGCCCACGCCTAAAATCTGCCACGCCAACAAGGCAACCTGATTAACCAAGTTACAGCCCCCACGAAGGCAGTTAATCGAACACCCAGGTACTGAAGCTCCACACGCAATCCCAAAAGGATTGCGTGCCCCCTCTCGACCTCTAAAAGGTAAATATTAAATGAAAGCTTTATTGGTTCTGGCCCTCGGCAGCGTGTGCGTAACCGCCATGGCCGGCGAGGTCCCGACTGATGTCGCGCAGCAACAACCGCCCGTTGAGGAATACACTTACTCGATGAATCTGGACATCGCCAAAGTGATCTCCATGAGCGAAGCACCGAATATTTGTGAAGTTGTGCCAATGAAAATGGAATACGAAGACTCCAACGGTCAACGGCATATCCTGCGTTACAGCGCGATGGGCAACGGTTGCTCTAACGGCTGATCCCCCGCTTCACCCCTCCCCCAATAAGGTTCGACCCACCCGCCTCGATCAGGCAGATGAAGCGCCGAACCTTTATGATCGATTAATTCGATTGTTTTAAGCATTTATTTGCGCTTTTTAATCGAAATAGTCGGCGTAGTATCAACTGCAACCCAAGACAAACAACGCCCACGAATCTGGAGCAATGACCATGAAAACCCAACTGATCCTCGCCCTGACCCTCTCCGTCCTGGCTGCCAACACCTTCGCCGCCGATGGTTACGACCGCACCGGCTCGGCTGCTTACACCACTGAAGCCGCTGTCGCTTCCGACGGTTACGACCACACCGGTTCCGCGTCCTTCGCAGCCGATGGCGCAGACCACATTGGCGCCGGCAAACTCGCATCCGACGGCGCTGACCGCACTGGCGCCGCCCGCCTCGCCGCCGATGGTGCCGACCACATTGGTGCCGCTCGCCTGAGCTGATCCGCCAGCGTGACTTCACAGCCCGACTTCGGTCGGGCTTAGTTGTGTCTGGAGCCTGAGAAAACCCCACCGAAACACAAGATGTAGTGAAAAAAGCCTTTTTTGGTCATTTCTTGAGCAAAAATAATCCAGGGCAAAAATTCAGGAAAAAAAATCTTCCCCCGCCAACATCCTTCAAAGCCCTGTAAACCCTCGCTCCGACCGAAATACGGCCCCCGTCGACCGATCCGTGAGCCATTTCCCCGCCCCACAGCACGCAAAACTTCCCTATAATGCGGCCTTAAACGGGACTGCAATATTCCCTTACAGGGACGAAAAGCCAGTCTGAAGCCCCGCACAAGCGATCAACGCTTGCTGCGCCCATCAGTGGCTCTCGGAACCCGTACAAAATTCTGTTTGATGCCTGCGTATAGCTGCTGCAAAAAACGATTCCTTTAGATCCAACGCGGCCAGTAAGGCCGTGTGAAAAACCAACTATCCATTTTCACACGGGCACACTGGCCCTCACGCAGGAGACGACACGTCATGCTGAGCTGGGACGAATTCGACAAAGAAGACACGGAAGTAGCAGTCAAGAGCGCCAACGCCGGCCACGCCACCGAAGCCAACATGGACCGTCTCGACAGCGCCGGCGGTGCCGCCGCTCTGGAAGCCCGTGCCGTGACCGCTTCTGACTCCGCCGCCGTGGCCCGCGCCAAGGCTGCCCTGGATTCCCTCGACGTCGCCGAAGGCCTCGCCGAACTCGAAGGCGCCTCCGCCCGTGTCGCCGTTGACGAAAAGCGCATGATCAACTGCCGCGCCGACCTCAACCAGCTCGTGCCATTCAAATATGACTGGGCCTGGCAGAAGTACCTGGACGGCTGCGCAAACCACTGGATGCCGCAAGAAGTCAACATGACCGCCGACATCGCCCTCTGGAAAAACCCGGAAGGCCTGACCGACGACGAGCGCCGCATCGTGATGCGCAACCTCGGCTTCTTCTCCACCGCCGACTCCCTGGTTGCCAACAACCTGGTCCTGGCCGTATACCGCCTGATCACCAACCCGGAATGCCGCCAGTACATCCTGCGCCAGGCCTTCGAAGAGGCGATCCACACCCACGCCTACCAGTACTGCATCGAATCCCTGGCCATGGATGAAGGCGAAATCTTCAACATGTACCACGAGATCCCATCGGTCGCGAAAAAAGCCACCTGGGGCCTGAAATACACCCGTTCGATCTCCGATCCGAAGTTCGAAACCGGCACCGTCGAAACCGACAAAGAACTGCTGCGCAACCTGATCGCCTACTACTGCGTTCTGGAAGGCATCTTCTTCTACTGCGGCTTCACCCAGATCCTCTCCATGGGCCGCCGCAACAAAATGACCGGCGTCGCCGAGCAGTTCCAATACATCCTGCGCGACGAATCCATGCACCTGAACTTCGGCATCGACGTGATCAACCAGATCAAAATCGAAAACCCGCATTTGTGGGATGCCGAGATGAAGGAAGAAGCTTCGCAGATGATTCTGCAAGGTACTCAGCTGGAGATTGAATACGCACGTGACACCATGCCTCGTGGGGTATTGGGCATGAATGCGGCGATGATGGAGGACTACCTGAAGTTCATCGCTAACCGTCGTCTGTCGCAGATTGGGTTGAAGGAAGAGTATCCGGGGACGACTAACCCGTTCCCTTGGATGAGCGAGATCATGGACTTGAAGAAAGAGAAGAATTTCTTTGAGACGCGGGTTATTGAGTATCAGACTGGTGGGGCTTTGAGCTGGGATTGACTCCAGAACGAGCCATGGTCTGCCGGTCGTGATCTGAATCGGCAGATTGGAAAAATCGAAAAGCCCTGAACGTGTTCAGGGCTTTTTTGTGACCATTGTCTCGTCCTGAATAAGGCTTACACCTTCTGGCTTCTTATCAGGAAGGCGCAATGGATACAGGCGCAAAACGCAGTCAGCGCGATTACGAGCTGACTTTTAAATTGTCGGTCGTCGATCAGGTCGAAAAAGGCAAGGACAGAGACCTCTATGACCAAACAGCAAACGGGCGAAACGCCTATATCCAGACTTGCACCTTTTGAGAAGTCCATCTGGTTCACTCGTAAAAAACTTTGTCAGATAGCGAATCCTTGAATCAGATCAGACAGGAATCCAGCTTGCGGTGCCTGTGGTGTCCCCACGATCATCGCGCGGTCTAGCCCACTGTTGATAGTCTCGCATGCAGTCTCCGGAAGCAGCACACAGGCGTGGCAGGCAGCCTTATTCACGCGCCTCGAACCATTGCCTCCCAGATCTTCTGAACACACAGGATCCGCGGAACACCAGGACGCACGCGAGACGGCCCGGCGTACCATCGGCTCGAACATCTCCGGACGACCGAGGCGGACCAGCCCGCCAAGGCTACCCTCCGAATCGCCTGCAGCCGTATAAATGAGAAAGGCAGCCATGGGCGCCCCCTCATCATTTGAGACAAAAATGCGCTCTTTCAATGAAGCGGAGGAATAACCGCACTCGAAAACCAGCTGATTGATGAGAATGTGGGCAAGAGTGTGAACCAAAAGGTAACGAGCAGCCCATTGCCACATGCAGCGGCTCTGGTGAGGGGGCAGGAGCCACGTCTCATTGGCCATGCGGTCCACAAACTCTTGGTCGAGCCTGTCCTGCAGCCATGCGGAGTTCTTGTCGAGCCAGCCGCCAATCTCTTCCTCGCGCAGTTCGACAAACAACCCTTCGCCGTAATTCTTGATGGCGGGCAGCCACTGGTACTCGGGCTCTGGCGTATGCAGGAAAAGCTGGCGCATAGCTGAAGGAATGTCACCGAGCGGATTTTTCGATCGCACCAGACGCTCGAACCCATAAAACACCCTTGTTTCACGTAATCGTTCCACTAGGTTGACCGCACTCAGCCACGACGTGAACGCTGGGGGAATCCGGCTGGGCATGACACGCAGCTCACTACTCTTGCCCGGACCGACCTCCTGCCGGATGACATTGTACTCGGCCCGCCTGAACGCAAGACTCTTCGAATCCTCCATCATTGGCTGGGAAGTAGTCGAAGACGCTTTGTCCCCACGGCCGAGTGCTTCGAAGGCCTTCATGATGGAGTCGTCATCGGGCAGCGTGGTGTAATGAGGTTGCAGAATGGCCCGAAGCTTCTGCAAGGCATCGCTGCGCAGGCCTATCTTGAGGAAGACTTTTACGCCTGACAGGTCCAGATCCTGCTGCCCCAGTATCTCCTGCATGTCGACAATTTCCCRCTCACTGGCAAGATCAGGCAGATAGATTGAGGAAATGGTCTTACCAAAGTAGATATTTGACTGGTTGATCAGCACAGCCACCGGGTGTTCGTCACAAGCTTCCGTCGCCCTCCCAAGCCACGGGCGCTCGCCACCACAATCAATGCCTGCTCTCGCAAGACCCGAAGCAGTAATCTTGTCAGTTGCAGTATCGCGTTCCATGAACATAGCGCCACCCAGCGTTTGTGATTTCTTGCAGGTCTGACAGGTGACTTTCAGAGACCGGAGATCAGGGCCGCCGGAGTCATTCAGGACCAAGCCTTCGTCGCTTGGGCAGACACAACCACACCAATGCTTCCAAGGAAAGTCCGCGATGTGGCCATGAGCGCAGACGCTGATGAATCGAACCGGCCTCCACCTGCCTTTGCCCTTTTCCAGCAGTGCCAGCTTCTCTGTGTTCAGGTTGAACCTGCGCAACTTTTTGGTGACGCTATTGACATACCAAGTCGGAAATCGGTGCGTCTGCACCTCCAGATGCGAAAGGTCAGGGTTTTGCTCGTCGACGCAATACTGCGGCGGCTGACGGAAATGCGGGACATCCAGAAGAGCGGAAAGCCTTGGTTCGTCGATGACATGTTTGCGCAAGGCCTCTTCCCCCACCTGCCACTGAACCCGGTCACTCGACTTCTTGTACCAGAAATCCAGTCCGCAGATGATGTTCGGAACGCCGTTCTTGTCGGTATATATGCTCCCAGGACCAAAAGGTGCGATCAGCTGTCCCAGACGAATCTCACTGGCCATGGTCGGTCTGCTCCTCTCCGAAATAGTGACTGCTGATCGCCGTGCGGGCATTGCCGTCAACGTTGCGCATGCTGCTTAGGACTCGTTCCCCGTTTTGCTTCTGCTCTTTCGTGGCGTATTCGCCCGACTGCAGCATCAGATACTCGCCTTCCGTCTTCTGTGGGTATTCCCACCACTGCTGCGGATTGCCACGCCACTTCTTACGCAGCCTGTCAAAAACCGTCTTCATAGCCGTACATACACGGTCCGCTTCATCAGGCTGTTTTTCCATAATGACCTTACAGCGTTTAAGGAGCAGGCCAAGCGCCACCTGGAGATGGGAGTCATAGCTGCCGAATGCTTCCCCGGGCGATTCGGCGTCATGACACTGCCGGGCCCAGACGAGCAGAACCCCGGCGAGGGCACGCTCCACCGCCTCGACCGAATAAGGGGTTGCCGATGTCGGCTCGACACGCTCGTACAATCGCCGGTGGTAACTATGAAACTGCTCGAAATGCGAGCGGTCGCGGCTCTTGGCCGGGTTGTACATGCTCAGGATCAACCCCGGCCGATCCTCCCGCCGCCCGACACGGCCCGTAACCTGAATGTACTGCGCGGTCGACTTCGGCTGGCCGACGACGGCCATCAGAGCCAGCCTGTCGATGTCGACCCCTACCTCGATAATGTTGGAAGCCAGGCAGGCGTCGATGGAGCCCTTTTCGTTCCAGTCCAGTGCCAGCCTGTCCATCAACTGCACCAGTTCCGCCTGACCACGACGGCTAGTCAGCTCCTCGACCGTATTGAGATAGCGTTGCTCGCTTCCCTTGAAGCCATAGCGGAGCGAGTAGTCCTTCAGGCGCGACGCAATGTCCGAGTCGAACAGTGTCCGGGCACCACCGAGTTCACGAAGGCTGTTATAGAACGCCAGCAAKGTCCACCACGCATCCTTGTCGATGTCATCGAACATCCAGGCCCTGAACAGCGCCGCCGAGAACGTCCGGACCTGAGTGGTCAGGAAAGACCGGTAACCGCTGGCATGAATACCGAGGTACAGGCGCCCTTCGGCAAGCCGGTCGCCCTCCTTCGCGTAACAGCCGAAAAACGAATCGCCCATATGCAGTCCGGGGCTGGGAAACAGCTGCAGCCCTTCGCGGGCATAAACGGCCCGCACCTGCTCCGTCGCGCCACGGATGGTGGCCGTTGACGCAATGATCTTGGGCCGGATTAGACCTGTACGGTCCTCCGCGCTGCAAAACCTTTCGATCACGCCTTCATACAGTCCGTAGATCGTGCCCAGCGGACCCGAGATCAGGTGGAATTCATCCTGGATGATCAGGCCAGGCGGTTGGCTGATACGCGTGACTGCACCGGCGGTCCCATGATGGAAACCGAACAGCGCGCCGGCTTTCGGTTTCCATGCAATCATTGCGAACTTATCCGCCGTGCCGATGAACATGGAGGGCGGAGTCTCGTAGAAGGACTGGTCGATCACTTCGACGGGAAGACTGTCGTGCTCGCCACCATACGAGCAGCGGGTGTCGGAGCACTTGAGATAAGGGCGCTTATTGGACTCGGCCAGTCCGGCAAGGTTGTTCTCGTTGCGACTTGCATAGCGGGCGGGCCGATCAGACTTCAAGCGCCCGATCGTGCTGCGGCACCAAGGGCATTCTGTGAGCACCAACGGATTCCCCTCCACCTCACCCCGGCTGTACTCCCTGATCTTGGCACGGGCGCCATCCCAGGTGTTCGGCGAGCCATCGCCTCCAATCCACAACCCCAGCGAGAAGCGCCTTTCCCCGAGCTTGAGCCGCGCGCTTTCAGCACGCAGGCGCACACGGATCTGCTCCATGGCGCAAATCAGACTGGCCGCCCGCTGGAACTGCTGCGTGGTCAGCATGCGCAGGGTATAGCGCATGAAAACATTGGTGCCATCGCGGCGCAGTGTATCCTCGGGGCGTGCAATCAGGCGCTGGTGGAACATGTAGAAGGCGGCAACCGCGAGATAGGCCTCTGTCTTGCCACCTCCGGTGGGAAACCAGATCAGGTCGACGATTTCTCGGTCGTCAGAATACCCGTCGACAAGCCCGGCGATGCTCATCAGCAGGAAGGCCGCCTGGAATGCGCGCCAGCGTCCGACATTGGGCCTTTCCGTACCTGCGGCCCAAACATCCCAAGCGGTGCGCGGCTTGCCTGGCGGCAGTTCCTCGGCCGCGACGTAACCTTCAAGACGGCTGAGGGGGCGACGCTCGATCTGCTTGGACGCGATCTGCTGCAGCAGCATGCCCTGATTCGCCAACCGGAACGCTTCCAGCGCAGTTTCATCCTTCTGCAGGATGGCAATCCCACGCCGGATACGCGTCAGACACTTCCGGCAGTCATCAAGATGGCGCTCGGCTACATCCTGATAATGTGCATTCAGCCCTGCGCGCTCCTGTTCCCTTGCCGCAATCCACGCCGCGTACTCGTCTACGAGATGGGTGAGTGTCTGCCAGCCCGCCCCGCCCTCAGCGAAGGAAGGCAACCCGGCGAGTTCGCGCATCGACAGGGTGATCAACTGGCCATCGAGGCCCCTGATGTCGGGCGTCATGCTAGGGAGTTCCACGGCCGGCATCACATCCGCGAAAATCACTTCCGGCGTGTCGCCATCCACCCCCTCCCAGCCAGCCGCACAGCCATGTCCGATCGCCCAGGTGGCCGCATCGCGGTAGAGTAGCGCGAGGGTCTGCTCATCCTCATCGAACTGCTCGAACGGCCTGACGCCTTCGGGGTAGCGGCTGAATCTCGCACCGCCCTGGACGCGCACTTCGAAATACGCTTGGAAGAGCACACTGCGGATGCGCTCATGCTGCGTATTCAGGAGGTTTGCATCCTGCAGGTTCCGCAGTACACAGGTAATGACCCACTTGCCATGCATGCGCCGGGGAAACAGCTGGATCTGCAGGGTCAGTCCACGCGGCAGGTCCAGCTTTCTGAATACAGGAACGCCATGCTGCAACTCGGCGAGCACAAACCGCTCGCTCGTTTCCATGGTGGTCGCCGGAACACGCCGCCAAGCATCGTAACGCTGCTCACAGCCTCCTTCCGGGCGAACGATCTTGGTGCATTGCTCGTAACAGCCATTGATCTGGAACGGTGTCGCATCCGGCAGCTGCCAGAAGAATCTTTTCTGAGGAGGCAGCGCCACCACAATGTCGCCCGGCGCTTCCTCAAGACAAAAACTGATGCCCATGACCGAGGGTTGAAACATGTCAGCGCTGGCGACTTCGAAATCGTCATCCTCCCCCACTGGCGTAGTATCGAAGCTTTTGGCTCCTGCTTCCGGCAACACCCGCCCCTCTGATTCGGAAACAACCGCCTGTGCGGTTTCAACCGCTGCATCGCTGGTAGATTCTTCCGCACCTTGCGAAGCATTCGCGGGTTCGTCGATTACCGTCCCGCGCACATAGTTGCGCGGGTGCAACAGTCCCGCGCCATAACGCTGCAGCGGCGTTTCGCCGCGGTAGTGCACGATTTCCTGCTGGATTCCAATGCCCTCAGGGGGCCAGTACAGCGTCCCGCCGAAATCCGCCGGTGCCTGAAAACAGCCTTGTGCATCGAGGACCACTGTGGCGCCAGGGCGAACAGTATCCAAAGGTCGCGCAGGTCCCACCAGTTCACCGCGCAGAAATTCGATCTCGGCAGAACGTTCCCTATTCATTATCCTTCCCCGCAAAGGCCACCCATTCGACCAACTGTGACTTACCTGAAGCGTGACAGAGGATGTAAAGCCGCTCTATCGCACGGGTAATGCCTGTGTAAAAACGATGGCGGTTGAATCCGCTGTCGGACGGCATCACGTCGGCAATAATGATGACCTTGTTCTCAAGGCCCTTGTAAGCAGAAACAGTGGACCACCGGATCCCCTTGGCTTCGAACTGCGCCGCGGAAACAAAGCGTCGTTGAGACTGTTCCCACAGCAGAGGCAGCACCGATTTTTGTTCTGCACCGAAACTCAGCACCGTTATCTCCTCATCGCGGAAACCACTGTCCAGGGCCAAGTCAATGCACTCGCTAATTTTACGGACCTGATCCTTCGCGTCTTCGTACATGGTCAGATCCCACGTCTGCAGGCCACCTCCCTGACGCATATAGCCTGAATACGTGCTCCGGTCAGCCATCGACAGGGTCATTGCAACTTGCCCGATGGACTTGTAGTTCCGACAGTTTTCCGTGAGCAGCCAACGGGCGGCTTGATGCCGCACTTCGACAAGATTCGCCTCGAGTTCGTCAGCTCCTGTTAGCACCTGATTTCGAAAGTCACCCAGCATCAGATAACTGCCACCGATCAGATCTCCGTCGATCAGCAGGCGGACACAGTCCAGAAGGTCGGGCCGCGCGAGAATATCCTGCGCCTCATCAATCACCAGATAGTCAAATCGCGCATCATGAGCGCAAGCTGGATCAGTCAGACGGTCCTGAATCAGCAGCGGAAGCTGCGCCCAGAAATCGGCATCTGGATCATTCGGGGGGGCAATCCCGGTCAACGACATCAATACGCTGAATGCGGAGCCGCCGATCAGATCGGGGTGGTGATCGGCCGCTAACTCACGAGCGGCCCAGTTGCCGATCAACCGGTTGAAACATAGATAACCGACGCGAAGCCCTTGGGCGGCCTTGCGCCGGGCGACCTCAATGCCTATCAGGGATTTTCCTGTCCCTGCTCCCCCTTCCACCAGAACTCGAGGGTTGTTGTCCGTCAACCTGAGAACCGGCCGCTGCTGCTCGCGCAGTAGCTTCTCGAGCTCCGCCTCGCGATGGAGTATTTCGGCAGCTTTTTCGGGTCGGCGCTTGCGGATCGGAAAACAGAAATTGATAAACTCGTCACGATGAAATGCCGACAACAGCACCTTCAGCGGGGAGATCTGTGGATCGGCGCCGATGGCCAGCTGTGCCATACGCTTGAGTGCGTCGCAGAATGCCTCGCCGGTACCGCATCCGGCAAACCGGCGGCGATCCATCACTTCGAACGACTGAATGGAAACATTCACCGGAACGGCGAAGTCCGCTCGCGGGAAAATGCAGCAATGAATGACCGGCACATGCGCAAACGCGAATAGCCGGCCCACTAAACGACGACGAAGCGCGAATCGCGCATCCTGTGCCTGGCGAAATGGCGACT
The DNA here is from genome assembly GCF_056400405.1 of Pseudomonas sp. P5_B3. Classification (NCBI taxonomy): domain Bacteria; kingdom Pseudomonadati; phylum Pseudomonadota; class Gammaproteobacteria; order Pseudomonadales; family Pseudomonadaceae; genus Pseudomonas; species Pseudomonas sp. P5_B3. The sequence goes on from NZ_JBFULI010000020.1 coordinate 25,693, forward strand.
TAGTGACGCTGTCTGGATACCAGCGGCTGCCGTCGAACCCGATTTCACGATGCGATTTTACCTCAACGCAGAGAATACCGACGTCGGGAATCAGAATGACAAAGTCGATCTCGGTGCGACGATAATTGTTGTATGGAGCAAGATCGAGTGAGTGAATCACGATCCAGTCGTGTCCCGAGCTTTCCAGCTTGCGGAACACGTCTATTTCACCTAACGGAGCAGACTCATCGATGAAAACGGGGATCATGTGCATTACAGCGCATCTCCTGATTCACATCGATACTGTTCCGCGACCAGCAGCTTCATCGGCTTACCAAACTCCTCCGGTGGTGCGGCAAAGCCTAGTGCAATGCTGATGACCGGATCAAACCTCACACTACCAGCCAGCCCGCTCTCCGGAGTCAACAAGTGGTGGTAACCCACATCGGGCGAAATCATTTCCCGCAGATGGCCGAGCTCTTTGCGCAACTCCACAATGAGCTGTTCATTGACGATGGCGGACTCCATGACACCGTGCTCGACTGCTGTCGACCGTGAGGCCGCCACTTCGGCCCAAGCCAGACGCCAGCCTGGAACCGTTTGTCCATTGTGGCTCCGTGGAGGGATGAGTTCCGGATCAATCACACAGGTAAGCAGCGCCTGAAAATGATCACGGCGTTGAGGCGCGTGAATCACGCTGCCATTCAGCGACATCCAGCTCTCTGCCGCGCGGTGAAGATGGCGCAGTGAAATGCCAGCATCCCTCATTTTCTGGACACATAAGCCCGACTGTCGTTTGTACAGGTCGGCCAGCGCCTTTTTCCAGACGGCCGCCAGTGGCGCTTTGGCGGCGTCAACACTGATCTCCCCAAAATCCGCATCAGCGTCGTGGATCAGTAGGTAATCGCCCTCTTCCACGTCAATGATATGGCGGTAGGCGATTGCGTCGCAGTCATTACGAAGAGGGGAAAAAATCAGCTGGCTTGTTCCGGGCCGTAGCAGAACCCCGCAATCACTGGGCAATTCCACCAGCACACAGCGATGCATGCCTCGATCGGTGCCCTTGGTCCCGGCAAAGAAAACAATGTCGTCGACTGGCTCCTCCACCGGCAGGGATGCACCTACCCTAGCGCTGTCGGTGACGCTGTGCCTCACGGACCGCATGGTTGTCAGCCAGTTGTGTTCCGGGACCAAAGGATCGGCCGCGAACCCTTCCTCATCTGTCAGCCCTTTCCAGACAAACCTGACCAACCTGCGGTAAACCGGTGAAGTGATCAGTGCCTCCGGTGTTTTTGCCATTCCGTGGGTGCGCAGCGGCCCGAACCTGATCAGCGCATCGACTGGCGGACAGCTGCGATATTCGGCAAGCGAGCAAATGAACGCATGATCTTCAAGCTCGGTCAGCCCCTCGAACAACGCGCGGAAAAGATCACGCTCATTACGGTGGCACCAAATTTTGAGCCGGTCCTGACCAAACGTCTCTGTAAGGTTGCAAAATACCTGCACGAACTCCTTATTCAGCACCGAGTCTTCTTCGTGGTAGCACCTGATTAGATCTTTCAGCGCCATAACTTCGCGCACAGCGGCCTCGCCCCACCTGTGGCGAGTGTGAAGTTCATTGGTCAAACCAAAATCCAAGAGAAGATCGGTGTTCGGTATCAATGGCGATGTCAGCCATTTCATCATCTCCATTCGCAGCGCCAGTGCGGGTTCATTTTGTCGCACATCGCCTTCTGGCGAATATATGGCGTCAAACAGCGCCCGCAAATGACTACGAATCGCAGAAAACAGCTGCGACTCGCACACATGGAGCTCCTGAACTGGAGGGTTGTCTGCCAAGAAACTCATGCGTTCGGTCGTCGAGACGTACGTCATTTAGGTTGCCTTCCGTTGCAGCACGCGCAGCAACATGCCTTCTGGCAGTACGCTAGGCAGACAGTTTTCGGTGTATATATCGATGTAGTAGCGGATGATTCCGTTCAGCCAGTCTCTAAGCTGATCGGTAGCTTCGATAGCGACATCGCGGTTGCAGACACCGATAATGTCGCTGGCGGGAAATAGTCTCTCCGCAGCGAGCAGCGCAGGAACGCCATCGGCAACAACAAGCCAAGCCTCGTGTCCGGAATTATCTGGAGCATGCTCATTTAGAAAGCCAAGACGCTGTATGTACTTCCTTTCCTTGGAATGCAGGGTCAATAGCTCGCCCAGTGGCAGCCGAGAATTATCGGACGCGAAACCCACGGCATAATACTTTTGCATATAGGTTGTGTCGCGGCCGGCGCCCTGCCCGACCAGCACCAGACCGTCATAGGAGCGGCACAGGTTGTCTTCAAGGATCGGCCCGTTGCAACCAGGCAGAGCACTATAAATCGACAGTTCCAGAGCTGATCCGCCGGGACTTATCTGTGGCAACGGAAGATTGTGTAGCTGCCAGCCGAGAGCACTTTCTCGCCTGATGTAACGGCGGCATGGTCCGTTCGGATTGGGAGTGAGTTTTCTACCACGCTTGATAAGCCGCTGGTGCGTGCTGTCCTCGATCACAATTTCATCGGGGCTCTCATTGTCAGAAGCAAACCGCCAGCAGCTATTCTCGACGACATTGCGCACATCCCACGAGGGCAGCCCGGTGGAGTCGCCGCGCCTCAGTGCGGCCATGCGCTCATGGCACCTTCGCAGAAGAAGGTCAAAGTGTGTATCGACATGGTTTGCTGTAGCACGCTCAAGATCGCTCCGCAGTGCGCCCAACGCGACGAGACCAGCTACCTCCGACCCGCACGGCATCGACAACAGCCCGATCCGACGAGTGTCATTGCAGCTCTGGCGCCACCTATAACCCAGACTGAGCACTGCTTCTACCCACGTCGGGGCAGCTTCATGTAACACATCCCCTTCGAAATACCGCATCTGCCGCCCCTGACTTTCTCAAGCATCCTTTAAGGAGCGAGGCGCTCAAATAGTGCCTCCTGCTACTAGCCAACACTCAGCTGCTCATTTACAGGCCGTTCTCAACTGAGACTAAATGAGCCATTCGACACCATTGAATCAATTCGAGGATCCGATGAAGCACGGCTGGCTGCGTGAGGCCAAGGAGAGTGTAGTAAAGAACTGCTGCCAAGCTGGGCTAGTGAGAAATAACCGCAGGGCAATAGAACAACGGAAAAACAGGTCTTCGCTCATTTTTTTGCGCCGACCAACGTCATCCAAGTCGGCAGCGGTGGTAGGCAGGAGTTGAGGCAACCCCCTGGACCAATGAGCTAGTCAGGGGCACAGCGGAAGGATCAATGAAGGGCGCTTCAATCTCACCTCATTATCGAAAAACTGTCTGAAAGTGATGACGTTTTCGTAGCTATCGTAAGCTGATTCTTTAGCTTTCTTTAAAGACTCCGGCACAACCAACGAAATCGAATTCCTATCCATTTCATCAATCGCCTCACCCGACACCCGGTCATCAACCGTAGCGAGAAAAATTGCTCCAAGCGGCTTCTCTAAGGCCAACTGCTTCCATCGTTCGCGCAGGGTTGTCTTCAAGGAAACAATAACCGCATCTCCCTTCATATTGAGCTCCTTGACGTCCGGTAAAACGAAATCCGGGCGCCGGCCACCGAAGACAGCCTGCGCTTCGTGACGAATTCGACCATCCTTGAATAGCCTTGCTACATGATGCTCAAACGAAAGCCCAGCTCTGCTCTTTCTGGTTTGCGCCGCGCTGAGGAATATCGAATCGAGCTCAGAGAATGCCCGAACAAGATTGCCAACAGGATCGCCTCCCCCCTGGAGGAGAATTCGGGCGACTTGAGCTGCACGAAAGCGAAGTTCTGCCTGCTTGTAGATGGAATATTCAATGTCCCTGCTGATACGCATGACCGCGTCACCAGGCTGGGAGAGGGAGAATGGATTCATGTCGCAGAAACCCTTCTCATTAAGCCATTTGCTCTGCGCTTTTCCTGCCAGCATCTCCGGAGATGGAAGAGTCTGCTGCTTAATGAATTGCTCCAAGGTTCCATCCTTGAGCGCCTGCGACAGCTCTGCAATGAGCTGATCCGTTTCGGAAGCAGGCTCAGCAAGCGAAGCAGGATCGAACAGGCCGTAGTGGAAATCGGCATCCAGCTCGAATGCGGTCTCGATAATTTCCGCTTCTTCGCTTACCGAATCGACGACGATGAACCAATATCTGGAACCAAACCTATCTTGTTTGAGTTTTCCGATAACGAGCAGCGAGGCTGGAGAAAGCAACTGGAATTGCTCCTTGGGTATACCCGTGTGCTGCCACTCGTACCTTGGCTTTGCTTTCTCTTTATTGGTTGGATTGCGCATCGAAAAATATTTGATCATCGATGTCTTTATCTCGCCAGAGGCTGGCCAGAACGTTGGATATTCGACATCGTAAATGTGCGGTTTGTCCGGGTTGGAGTTCTTCAGTTTTGGAAAGAAATCAGACTCTGCAACAGGACGAGGGATAAAAAAGCCATTCTGATGCCCATTCTTTGGACTATCTGCCCAAGATGTGTCATTGCGTGACAGTTTTTTGATGAAGAGACTCTCACTTTGATTGATCAAAGTGGAAATATCATTCCATTCCGGATGGAAGCCCATTGTTATTCCTTATTTCTGATATTGGGGACGAGCCTTCACACGAGGAGTCTGTGTAGCCCCTTTCCAGACCAATCGCTCCGAAATCCTAGATCACAAGAAACGTCATCTTGGCAGGTTGCTCATCGGTTTCGATCAGTTCGCTGGCTAGAAAGTCTCTGCCCCATTCGTCAGAGAAAATCGATCAAGCGAATCTCTGCTTCGCGCATCCAATGGGTTCTGGAGAGTTTCACGGACACGGATTTCAACACTGGTGCGCTCTTCGTCTGCGAAGTTGTCGTCGGAAATGCTTGCCCCCGAAATTTCGTTCGGATTTAGCGGACGGAACTGCCAATGAGCCACAATCAACTCTCCCTAGTGTGAAGACCTGCATCCTAGTTCCAACGCATCTTCATCGATCTGGAAATATTCCGATCCATTTATCAGCCAGCTCGCTATCAGGTCAACAAGCAATGGGGACTTTTCTTTTTTCATCGACCGTACAGCACATTCCCACACGATAAGTACCCTCCAGCCCATTGCTTTAAGGGCACCTTCCTGAAGGCTGTCCCGAGCCTTATTTTTTCCGATTTTCTCTAACCAGAACTCAGGACGAGTTTGGGGAACCTTAAAGTACCTGCATGCATGCCCATGCCAAAAACAGCCATGGATGAAGACAAGTGCATGGTATTTCGGTAACACCAGATCAGGCTTACCGGGAAGGTCTTTGACATGTAAACGGAAGCGAAAGCCCCGTGCATGCAGGGCTTTGCGGATTAGAAGTTCAGGCTTGGTGTTTTTACCCTGAATCCCAGCCATCATTCTTGAGCGTGTAGCTAAATCCACTACATCAGTCAAATAACCTCCATAACGGAGCGCTGGGCGCTCCTGAATAAAGGCCGACGCGGCTACCTCATCAGGCTGGAAGGGCGAACTCCAGCTGGGGCTGCCCAGTGTCGGCCATTTTCTCTTTCGCTTTCAGGATACGGTCCTTCATCAATCGAGCTACCGCCTCGAAAACGGGTACGGCAACAGAGTTGCCAAACTGACGATAAGCCTGTGTATCAGAAACCGGAATAATGAAGGAGCTCTCACCAGGCTTATCAAATCCCATCAAGCGTGAACACTCGTGAGGCGTCAATCGACGAGGTCGATTAATCTGGTTCAATTCGCTATTGAAGTCCAGAGTTTCGACAAAGCCTCGGTCAACAAGGATTTCAGAGCCGTCCTTGTGATACCTAGCTGACAGTGTACGCGCCACATCATCAGACCGAGTCAACCCAAAACCGAAGCCATTACCTTTCTCACGATGCTTCGCAGCATAGCGGTACAGGTAATCCCAGAGCTTTGGCGTCAGGATGTATTTACTATCTACTTCTTTATCTAGCAAATCGCCAAACGTCGGTTTTTGCTTCGGAATGAGTTTGCTGATTTCACTCAGGGTGAAGCCTTGGTGAACATTCAAATCGCGGCGGAAGCCCACCAGCACAATCCGCTCACGGTGCTGGGGAAGGAAATGTTTGGCATCGATAACTTTCGGATCTGTCCCCTTCGGGGCATTTACGTCTGCAACCTCATACCCAAGCTCATCAAGCGCTTGGCAGATGATTCTGAATGTGTTGCCTTTGTCATGACTCTTGAGATTTTTCACGTTCTCCAGCAGGAAAGCAGCTGGACGTTTAGCGGCAATGATCCGTGCCACGTCAAAAAAGAGGGTGCCCTGGGTTTCGCACTCAAAGCCGTGTTTACGGCCTAGCGAGTTTTTCTTGGAGACACCAGCTAACGAAAACGGCTGGCAAGGGAAGCCGGCAAGCAATACGTCATGATCCGGGATTTTGCGATCAATGTTCAAATAGGCTTCGTCTTCACTTACCTCTGGTTTGTCGGACAGAGTTACCGAGCGGATATCCAGATTGAAGCTGTGCCGATCAGGATCACAGTAGTGATTCGCCTTGTAGGTTTTAACGGCGTATTTGTTCCACTCGGAAGTGAATAGGCACTCACCACCAATTGCTTCAAATCCCTTTCGAATGCCTCCGATCCCTGCGAACAGATCAATGAATGTAAAAGAAGGTTTATGGTTCAACCGCTTAGGAAGTAGAGACTCCAGATGAGTGTACTCAGCGTGGGTCAGCTTCGGAGACGCTTTACCCTTCACCCAGCGGTTGACCGTTTCGCGACAGTGAGGCGAACCAATCTCACTGAGCTTTTCGGCCAGTTGGCCTTGGTCGTAGATCTCAAGCAGTTTGTACAGAAGTGCCAGGTCTTGAGCCGGATGAGGATCTGGCTGAAATGAATGCGGGCTCGTCTCGTCGGCTTGTGTAAATGCGGTTTCAAAAAGGTTCATGAGCCCTGCTTTCCTCTGGGTCAAATCTGTGACGAATGATCACTATTCTATCCCTTGCGCAGCCAATGTAAATTTATCATTTCGCTAAATCACGAAATGACAGCCACATGGTGGGAACGAAATAAATGTGACCTAGTACACAGGATTAGCTGTATATAAACACAGTATATGCCGACTCGAAATTTTGTCGAGGCAACCGCATCATTAGATTGGTGATGGGGCTAATAGCTCGGTATGGCCTACCCCACTCAGCCCATGACTTGACCCTCCCCCGCATTCCTCCTAACCTCCCGTCTCAGAGCCTAAGAAACTCTACAAACCAGAGCGGTCCTCCGCACCCGACAGTCATGCGGCTTTTTTTCGCCTGCGGTTTCTCTACGTCTGCGAAAAGTCCCGTTATGTCGGGAGTGGGCGAATACAAGACCCGAAAGGGGAATATGTCCGGCCCGTCTCTGGTGGGTTTCTTAGCTCCCGACACCCTTAACGAATGCCCTAAGAAAGCAGCCAGAGGTAAAGGAAATGCCTGACTATCCGACCTTCACGATGAAGGTGCATCGCCGTACCCACAGATCCGACCACGCGCTTCCGTTTCAGGAGGCCCGCCATGCCTGAATCACTCTCCCCTACCGTTTTCACTCGTCACAACGTCCAGCTGCATGCCCTTCTTTTGGAGAACCAGGCTTGGTTCTGCGCACATGATCTCGGACGGCTGATGGGTAAACACCTTGATGAGCGCATGACGCGCAAGCTCGATGCAGACCAGAGGCAAATGATGCTCGTTGACCTCTATGGCTCCGCTAAAGAGAGTTTGATGGTGAGCGAGTCAGGTGTGTATGCGTTGTTGATTTATCACTACTGCCCTGAGAATCGATTTCTGCGAGAGTGGCTGACTCATCAGGTGGTGCCTGCCCTGCGTGATGCGCGGCCGTCGCGAATGGTGGAGCGGCCAACGCTGAGTGTGCTGGACTGGCCTCAAATGTCGCTCGGCATGCTGCACTGGCAGAATGAACCCTGGATTCGGTTGCGAGATATGCCGTGCGTGTTGGCGGATGATCCTTTCAATCGGCGTGAATCGTGGTGGCGGAAGGCTTCACGAGTGATGCGTGGGTACTGATTGTTCACCCTTACAAAAATCCGCTGCCTGAATTACAGGCAGCGGATTTTTTGTTCTGAGTGCAAATCGTCAATCCGCACAATTCGGATTGCCTGATGCTTCCAAGTTGCAGCATTTAGGGCCGCTTCGCAGCCCAACGGGGGCAAGCCCCCTCGCCACAAGGTTGGTGGCTGGCTTGGTTGCTGCGTTGATCTTACGAATCGCGAGCAAGCTCGCTCCCACAGGGGATCTGCGTCGGTTTGGGAAACATCAATTCAGCAAGCGCCTCAAAGACGGTCCTCAAATCCATCGATTAGATCATCGAGGGCCTTGTTGAAATCCGCTTACCCCAGTTCGACTGCGCAGCAATCGTCAATTCGCAGAATTCGGTTTGTCTGATGCACCTGAGTTGCAGTATTTACGGCCGCTTCGCAGCCCAACGGGGGCAAGCCCCCTCGCCACAAGGTTGGTGGCTGGCTTGGTTGCTGCGTTGATCTTGCGAATCGCGAGCAAGCTCGCTCCCACAGGGGCTCAGCAGCTGGCTCGGGAACGTCGGTGTTATCAGGGCCGTAGAATTTTCCTGCGGCCCTTTTCGTTGCCTGCAACAAAGCTAAAACCTCACCTCCCCAACCCACTAATCCGCCAAGGACACACCGCCGCCCTAACCCCACTCGGCCCAACAATCTCCGGCGTCTGCCCCAACGACCTGGCGCTCAACACACTCCCCACCCGCTCAATCAACTGATCAAACCCCAACGTCGCATCCTCCTGATGCAATTTGCGCAGTTGCTCAACCAGGGCGTAGGTGAAGGCGCCGTAGTGGTTGGAGCCCGCCACATATTCGCTGGCTTTTTCGTTTTCCCGCGCGGCGTAGAGCATCAGGGGCATGTAGGGGCCGTGGTGGCCGTAGAGTTTGCCTTGGCGTAGCAGTTGGGCTTTTTTCTCGGGGCGAAGGCCCGTGGCGGCGCCTTGGGTGGTGCGGGTGCGGGTGAGGTCGCGGGTTTTGTTGTCTTGTTCGCTGAAGTCGCGGCGGTCGGTGTCGACGGCGTAGACGCGGCGGTCCCAGTCGCCGGCGTAGGGGTCCCAGCGCAGCATGCGGTGGCGGATGTCGCTGGGTGGGGTGATGCCGCGCACGCGGCCGTTGCCGCGGGTCATGCCGCCGGCGTAGCAGCAGTCGAACATGACGGTGAGTTTGGCGCCGTGGCCGTCCGGGTCGAAGGGCAGGTGGCTGTAGAACTGGCGGAACAGTTTGTCGGTGAAGTGGGTGCTTTCGTCGTCCCAGTCGAAGTCGTGGAGCACCAGGGTTTCGTCCATGCAGTCGGCTTCGCCGCTGCTGCTGTAGACCGGCAGTTGGGTGCCGTGGCCGGAGTAGAACAGCACGCGCTCGTCGCCGGCGCGGGCGCCTTCCACCAGCCATTCGAGGCGTTCGACGAAGTTGGCCCGGGTCGCTCGGGCGTCGTGCAGCAAACGGATGTCGCCTGCGTCATAACCGCTTTCCTGGAGCATGCGGCTGATCAGGTAGGTGTCGTTGATGCAGCCGTCGAGGCGTGCGCTCGGGTCGGGGTAATCGTTGATGCCGACCACCAAGGCGCGGCGTTTGCGTTGGCCGCTGCGGGACAGGAACGCTGGCACCTCCAGCGTCTGCGCTGCCACCACGTCGCGGGCCAGTTGCGGCCACAGGCCGGTCTGGCTGGTGGCTGACGACAGGTAGGCCTGGGCGGCGTGGTTTAGGTCGAGCAGGTCATCGCGCAATGGCACGCTGAATTCGGTTTGCAGGTCGACCCGCGCGGAATCCGGCGAGGTGATTGGCCGGGTCAACAAGCCATCGTCAGGGTTGTGCAGGTGGAACCAGCGGCGGATGCCTCGGCCGTTTTCACTCAGGCGCAGGACCCGCCCGCCCCACACTTCGCGCATCACCAGCGGCAGTGCGATCGGTGAGCCGAAGCTGACGAACACTCGGCCATCGATGCGCTTGAGTGCCGAACCTTTTTTCGCCACCGACCGGCGCAGGGCGTCGTAGCCGATCAGGCTGCCCAGGCCTTGGGCGAAGATGATCTGCGGATTGAATGCCTCGATCTTCGCCAGCAGATGTTGAGTCAACTCTGTGCGCAACTCGGCGTCTTCGATCCATTGCACGAGGGCGCCCACCGTGGTGCGCAGCATCTGGTTGACCGGCAGTCCCCAACTGCCGAAGTTCTCATCGGCCTTGCCCCTGGCGTCGGCCCTCAGCATCGCCAGGCCTCGGGTGATCTGGGCGAAGTCCGGTCCTTCCTTGAGTTGCTCATCGAAAGTCAGAAAGTCGATGTCCTGGTCATCGACGAGGCGACCGTTCTGCGCCAGTTGAGTGCGGATCAAGGTGCGCCATTGTTCCTGCCAGTTCCCATCGATGCCGCCCTGCCCTTGGCTGGCCGGCGTGAACCCCACACCGGGCAGACACAGGACGCGCAGCCGTGTTGGCGCGATCTCCGCTCCCGGCTCGACCAAGGCTTTGCTGGCCGGCGCCGCAGCCGGAGGAGCCGTTTGCCCTTGAGCGGTGACCATCAAATCCTGCAGGCGCCGCAGTTTTGCCTCCAGGCTGTCCGCACTGGGCGCGGCCGGTGTGAGCGCGGCCTGACCGGGATCGGCCAAGGCGCGGCTGCGGTTGCCGAGAAAACCGCTGACCCATTGGGCGCTGCTCTTCCAGATCTGCTCTGGATCGAGGCCGTCGAGGTAACCGGTGGCGCTGTCCACCACCTGTCGACTCTGGGTCGCCAGTTCGGACTCGATCAAGGGCAACCCGGCGCGACTTGGCACCACGGTGGCCGTCAACTTTGGCGCAGCCGATACGCCCGGTGCAGTGCGCCAGATGGGCGCATTGCCGAAGTGCTGCGCGGCGACCACCCGTGGGCCGAGGGCACTGCGCGGCAACTTGAAGTGATCGCAAAGAAAGGCCAGCAGGCTGGTGTGATCGTAGTGCTGCGCCTGGACATTGCCTGTCCAGGGGATCAACCCCGGCTTGAGCCACGGCGAAGCCAGGATCGCCGGTACACGAACACCGAGACGGGTGAAGGGATTCTTCCAGGGCACATCGACCGTTGAACCGGTCGCCACGCAAGTCGGCGGCACTACGTGGTCATGGAAGCCGCCATGTTCGTCGTACAGCAGCACGAACAGGGTTTTGTTCCAGACAGCGGTATTGGCCGACAAGGCGTTGAACACCTCACCGACAAACTGATCACCGAAGCGCAGGTCTTCAGGTGGATGGTGCGACACGTTAGGCCCGAGCTTGCCGTTGAGCAGGCCATAGCTCGGCTCGATCCAGGACAGCTCAGGGAGCTTGTTACCGGCGACGTCTGATTTGAAATCGTCGATGCTCAGGTGCTGCAAACCACCCTTGACCAGCGCCGCCAGCGGAACGGCGCCATCGGAATAAATGCGTGCGTCATGGCCGTTGTTGCGCAGCAGCGAAAAAATACTCTCGCCGCCGAACTGCGCGATCAGGCTTTTGATGCCGGCCAGTACCGTGCCGGTGGAGGGCATCAGCAGGTGGCCATTGCAACTGCCGAGCATGGCAAAAAAACGGTTCGGCCAGGTGGGGCCTGGCACCGAGGAAAACCAGCGATCACACACGGTGAAATTGCGTGCCAGTCCGTGAATTGCCGGTAACGTATCGTCGGCCGGGGTGGCGCCGAACGGGATGTAGTTCATCGCCCGTTGGGCCATGGATTGCGACCAGGTTTTGTAGACCTTCAGGTCGGCGCGGGCCTTGTCGTAGGCGTCCTGGGCAAAACCGGCGAGTGTAGGGTTGGCCGGGCTGGTCTTGAAGGAGACGCCCAGTTGTTTCTCTACGTTGACGAACTCGTGGCCAAGGTCGAAACCCTCACTGTTACTCGGCGGCAGCGCCGGAGGTAGAGGGGGCGGCGGCGCCCACAGGCTGTAGTTCTCCGGGAACTCCGATGCTTGGGTGATCACCGTCGAACTGCCATTGGCCAGCTTCAGCGCATTGGTGCTGGGTGCGTGACGGTCGATACCGTCACACGCCGGGTTGATGCGGGTGTAATCCCCCAGCAGATGATCGAATGACCGGTTTTCCATCATCAGCACGACAACGTGCTCAATCCCGGCGGGCCAGTTGTTCGGCATGGTTCGCTCCTTGATATGAAGTCTCTGTTTCGATCTTGCGGGTTTCACGGCAATCCTTTCCCTTCATCTTCACGCTCCCTGTAATCCACCCGATAATTTGCCACGTAACTATCCACAGCCGCCCCAATCGTAGGAAAAAACGCCGTCTCCCCCAGCCGCGCAAACAACCCGAACCGCTTGAGCTTGTCCTTGACCGGGTCCTTCATCTCGGCAATGCACAACTCGATACCCGCCGCGTGCAGGGTGTCGTCCAGTTCGGCCAGCATGTCGGCGGAGGTCACGTCCACGCTGGTGACCGGCCCTGCGGCGACCACCAGCCAGCGCACCGGCGTGGGCGATGCCGCCACGGCGTCCAGCACTCGGTCATGGAACAGCTCGGCGTTGGCGAAAAACAAGGGCGCATCCCAGCGAAACAGGACCAGGCCGGGGATCAGGCGCGCGTCGGGGTAGCGTTTGATGTCGTGGTAGCCCTTGACCCCGTCGGCGCGGCCCAATACCGCGGAGTACGGGCGCCAGCCGTCCCAGAGGAATTCTATGACGGCAATCACGATAGCCAGGCCGATGCCCTCGATCGCGCCGAACACCGCTACGCCGACCGTACAGACGATCGACAGCCAGCATTCCCAGCGCTGGATGCGATAGATCCGGCGCAGGTCGGTGATCTCGATCAAGCCAATGGCCGAGGCGATCACGACCGCCGCCAGGGCGCTGGACGGTAAATGTTGCAGCAGGTCCGGCGCCACCACCAGCAGCAAGGCAACCGCCAGTGCGCCGACGACGCCGGTCATTTGGGTTTTGGCTCCGGCGGCTTCGGCCACGGGCGTACGTGACGAGCTGCTGCTGATCGGGAAGCCTTGGAAAAAACCGGCAGCCAGGTTGGCGATGCCGAGGCCCACCATTTCCTGGTTCGGGTTGACGTAGGTTCGGGTCCGCGCCGCATAGACACGGGACAGCACGCTGGTGTCGGCGAACGAGACAAGGGCGACGGCGCAACCGCCGATCAACACCGGGACGATATCGGCGCTGGTGATCCAGGGGATGGCGAAACCGGGCAAACCTTGCGGGAGCGAACCGAGGACCGACACACCGGCGCGTGTCGCAAGGTCGAGCACACCCACGGCGACTGTCGCTCCTGCCACGGCGATCAGGATGCCCGGCAACCGCGGCCACCTTTTGAGGAGCAGGATCACCGCCAGGGTGAGCCCGCCCACCATGAAGGTGGTCCAGTTGACTTTACCCTCCATCACCGCTGAGGCGATGGACCATAAGTCTCTCAATGGACCGTTGGACTCAATCGAAAAACCGAACAGCTTGGGCAGTTGGCTGATCAATACGGTCAGTGCGATCCCATTCATGTAACCGTAGCGGATCGGTTTGGACAGAAGCTCGGTCACAAAACCCAGGCGCGCGATACCGGCCAGGATACACACCGCTCCCGAGACGATCGCCATCATCCCCGCCAGGGCGACGGCACGCTGCGGGTCGCCGCCGGAGAGTGGAAGGATGACGGCAAGAATGACGGCCACCAGGGAGGAATCCGGCCCCATCACCAGAATTCGACTGGGGCCGAACAAGGCATAGAACAGCAGCGGAACGATGGTCGCGTAGAGGCCATAAATGCCCGGCACGCCCGAGGCCACCGCATAGGCGATACCGACGGGCACCAGCATCGTGGTCAGCACCAGGCCGGCCACGATGTCGTAACGCAACCATGCCGGTTGATACTCGCGCAGCATGCCCAGCCCCGGTAGCCAGCGGCGCCAACCGGTCTGTTCATCCCGGCGGGCTATCCGGCCCGGCTCCGGGAGCGGAGGCGAAGCATCTGAATGGCTCATAAAACCGCCCTCTTTGATGGACGATGCAGACTAGGCGATATCGAAGTGATCTCAGTGTAGCTATTGCTTCGAATACGCCATCACTGGAAGCTGGTCACCTAAAGGACCTGGAAGCCGACATGAAATTCGACCTCGCCTACTGCCTCAGCCTCAACGACAAGTTGTCGATCTACGACGTTCGGGATCTGAATTTCGACGAGACGATGGATTTCGATTCCGCCAGGGAACACTTCCAGTGCCCCAACGATGCCTGTCGCCTGGCGTTCGATGCGGCCAATGAGCTGGGCACGTTCAACGCGAAGAATGTGAATTACGTACGCACGCCGCACTTCAAGAACTTGCCAAGTACGCGGCATGTCGAGGGTTGCCCTTATGTCAGCTTGAAGACGCCTACGTCGGGTGTGGACGAGACGGAAACGGATGACAGCCGCGAGGAAAATTTCCCGTCGGAATTGTTACTGACTCGCCGTGAGTATGTGCGTAAGCCATCCAGCCCGAAGGTCGCGGCGGACGGGCTGCGGGATGAGTCGCCAACGCCTTCGGTGACCAGCAACGTCGAGCAGCCGAGCAAGGAATCGGCCCCGGACAAGACCAGCGTCTTCGCCCATCCGGTGGAGTGTTTCGTGTCGAACTTCGACGACAAGGATTTGCTCAAGCGCGTGCCGCTGAAGATTGGCGAGCACACCGCGCCTTACGGGTCGTTTTTCAAGAAGATCGAATACCTGCAAGACAACAAGGGGCTGATTTACTGGGGCAAGGTCAAGGAGATCAAGGACTACACCCAGAGCTTTCGCATCGACTTCGAGAAGAAGGTCTGGCTCGAGAAAAAGCCGTACTCGGTCAATGTCTACCTGAGCAAGAAACTCATCGACAGCTACCGCAAGCGCAAGGCGTTCCTGGAAGAGATCAAACACGCCATCGAGAGCGGGCGGGAGTTGTACTGCTTCTTTTATGGCGTGACGCCCGAGCTGAAGCAGGTGCCGAGCAAGAAAAACCCCGAGCAGACGTTCGGGGTGTTCAGCGCCAACATTGAAAACCTGGATCACTTTATCGTGCGGGAAGCGCCGGGGTTGGAGGGCAAGTAATACGAAGCGCAGCGTTGGTTCATTGCGAATTGAGCTCCCTTTGCAGCGCCCATATCTCCCGCTTCACTTCCATACGTCGATCCAGTGCAGTCTGGATGCCTGATGCGTCGAGGCCGCAGTATCGACGTAACCAGTGAGCCATCATTTCCGAATCCGGGTAGAAATAGTCTTTATGGCCTTTGCTGTTTCTTGGGTAGTCATTCATTTCGCCGTCGAAGCGCTCTGCAGAAATCTCGTCCGGCGGTAAAGAGCCCCGCTCAGCGGCAACACCCTGAAAAACCCAGGCGATTTCATCGATGTGTTTTTGCGCACTGCGATGGCTGCGCCGGTACAGGATGAACTGGCTGCAATTTTCTTGAAAGCGTTCCATCATCGGCTCGTCATCGACCCACTGAAGGATGTCGAACTGCCCTGCATGGCGTATCAGCCCGCTAATCCAGCGATCAGTAAAACGCTGAACAAACCCCTCGACGTCGGCCTTTTTGGCATCGGCGAAGATCATGCAGTAACGAGTCGGGATGTGAATGGCGAACAGCACATGTTTGCGTTGAACAGTGACGGCATGGACCAGCCACTGTTCGGCGGACTCATCAGGCTCATCGTCTTCTATGACGGGCGATGGTGGACTTTCCACCCTGGTGACTTTCTTGCCCTTGTGCACACGACTGAAGAATTTGCTGGCCGCTTCGGTGCAGTTGAAAATCAGCATCCCTGGTTCTCGGGTATTGGTTGGTCAGTCCTGCGGGACGATCTCGTCGACCCATTCAAGTTCGTAGGGCTGGCGAACAACCTCGGCAATGTATCTCAGCGCATCTTCGCTGAGAGTTGATAGCTCTGCCTCGGTCAGCAAGTCATGCATGACCATCAGCCACAAGCCCCGGAGCGCACTTGAACGGGATTGGCTGTTGTAGTCAAACGCCTGGGCCATATCCTTGTTTCGATCATGGATCATGCCGTAAAGCATGCCGTAGCGGGCATGAGCCGACAATGCGCCATGTTCTGCAATAGCCTTGGCATCGGCAAGAACACCTTGGCAGAAACGGTCGAGCGCAATCTTGCGCAGTTCCTTGAACTTCTTCCAGTCGCTTTCGAGGATCGGCATGAGATTCTCCTGCATGAAAACCTGAACAGTGCGAAGCGCTATTCTTGCGAAAAAAACCGCCTTTACCAACCCTCAATTCGCGTCGTGATTCCCTGGCGACTTCGACAGTTTCCCCACGCATCGGGACAGTCACCGCTCGTCCGGCCGAAAAGAAACTTCAAAAATTGCATTTGATCTCGGCTCAAAACAACTGTACAAAAACACAGTATATTTTGACCAATACTCTCGAGCCCGGAGAACACCATGGCCTCTCAAGCGATGAAAATCACCCTGGAACGTATCGCCCTCTTCCAATTCACCCCGGCCCACTGCGCCCAGGCCCGAGCGATGCTGGGCTGGAGTATGCAAGAGCTGTCGCGGGAATCCCGGGTTTCGGTGGAGGCCATTCAACGCTTCGAGGCGCGCCAGGAGGTGCTGGATGTCACACGTCTGGCACTGGCCTATCGGTTCGAATCGGAGGGGTTGGCGTTCTTCCCGGGGTTTGCGCCGGGTCGAGGGATGAATGTGAAGGGGTCGACGCCGAATCCGGTTGGGCGGGCGGATTTTGCGATGGTGGAGTGAGCCAATTCATCGATTGACGATTATTCCCATTTAGGTATATTTTCACATGAGTACAAGGAAGCCACTCCTGTGGGTTAGCAGCAGCAAAAAAGATCTCAAGCAGATGCCCGCAGATGTACAGGACGTTTTTGGCCACGCTCTTGATCTGGCCCAAAGCAGCAAGAAGCACCCGGATGCAAAACCACTGAAAGGTTTTGGTGGTGCTGGAGTCCTTGAGTTGATCGAGGACTTCGATACGAACACCTATCGCGCCGTTTATACCGTTCGTTTTGGCAATGCTGTTTATGTTCTGCACTGTTTTCAGAAAAAGTCGACCACGGGAATCAAAACCGCGCAGTGCGACGTCGATTTGATCAGGAAGAGACTTCAAGCGGCGCAGGAACACGCAAAAGGATCAGAACATGATTGAAATCGAAGAAAGCAGTGGCAACGTCTACGAAGACCTCGGGACACCCAACGCCAATGAAATGCGAGTCAAATCCCAATTGGCCGCAAAAATAGGCGAAATCATCAAGGCTCGTCATTTGACTCAGGTTCAGGCATCCGAAATTTTAGGTCTGTCACAGCCCAAGCTATCTGAAATGTTGCGCGGAAAATTTCGTGGGATCAGTGAGGCCAAGATGATGGAATGCCTGTTACTTCTCGGGCGTGATGTGCAAATCGTGGTCAAGTCGGCCCCGCGCTCACGCAAAGAAGGCCGAATTGACGTGGTTTTTAGCTGAGGTCTACACCTCAGCTAACTGCACTACGCGTTATGAGCGACCACCCGATCACTCTCCCCTTCCACCGCCAGCCACCACGCCCCACCGCGCTGCGGATGCATCAGGTTGAACGCCTCGCCCATCTGCGGTGTGGTGATCGATACGTTGCGTTCCCAGGCCAGGGCCAGGATGCGGTCGAAGGGTTCGTACCAGGCGTGCATCGACAGGTCGAAGGTGCCGTTGTGGATGGGCAGTAGCCAGCGGCCCTTGAGGTCGAGGTGGGCTTGCAGGGTTTGTTCGGGTTGCATGTGCACGTGCGGCCAGTCGACGTTGTAGGCACCGGTTTCCATCAGAGTCAGGTCGAATGGGCCGTACTGTTCGCCGATGCGTTTGAAGCCGTCGAAGTAGCCGCTGTCGCCGCTGAAGAAGATGCGTGAGTCGCCGTCGATCATCACCCACGAGGCCCAGAGGGTGCTGTTGCTGTCGAACAGGCCACGACCGGAAAAGTGCTGCGACGGGGTGGCGATGAACTGGATGCCATCGACTTCCGTGCCTTGCCACCAATCCAGCTGGCGGATTTTGCTGGCGTCGATGCCCCATTTGATCAGGGTGTCGCCTACGCCCAGCGGGGTAAGGAAATATTTGGTCTTGTTCGCGAGCTTGAGCACGGCCGCATGATCCAGGTGGTCATAGTGATCGTGGGACAGGATCACCGCTTCGATCGGTGGCAATTCTTCCAGGCTGATCGGTGGCTGGTGGAAACGCTTGGGGCCGGCCCACTGCACGGGCGAGGCGCGCTCGGCGAAGACCGGGTCGGTGATCCAGAACTTGTCGCGCAGCTTGAGCAACACCGTGGAGTGGCCCAGGCGATAGACGCTGTTGTTGGGCGCTGCGATCAACGCGGCTTGAGTCAGGGCTTGTACCGGGACGGGCGCGCTCGGGCGGGTGTTTTGCGGTTTGTGGAACAGCGCGTTCCACAGGATGCCCATGGTTTTGCCAAAGCTTAAACGTTGCACCGGCGTGAAGTTTTGGTACTGCCCTTGAGCCTGTCGGGACGCTTCAGGTGTGGAGGCGTTGTCCGCCGGGGAGTTTGAATTGGCCATGACTGAATGACTCCAGAAAAACCGCGCATGACGCGATTTTCCGCTTTGGGACGATAAATGGCCAAGGCACGCACGCATCAGCCGGACTTTCTATTTTTACTGGGCAGGATTAACAAAACATTACACTGCACAGTGTAGTTTCTAGGTTGCATCAAAGTCGATGACAAGTAAACTGCTGAGTGTAATTCTCCTCTTCCTCCTGCCGAAGCGTACTTATGACAGCTCCACAGCGCCTCACCGACCGAAAACGCCAAGCGATCATTCAAGCGGCGATCAACGAATTCCGTGACAACGGTTTCGAGATCACCAGCATGGACAAGATTGCTGCCACTGCCGGTGTGTCGAAGCGCACGGTGTACAACCACTTCCCCAGCAAGGAAGAGTTGTTCGCAGAAATCCTCAATCAGCTATGGATCCGGGTGACGGCGGAACAGGAAACGTCCTACCGTTCCGACCAGCCGCTACGCGAGCAGTTGCGTTCGCTGCTGATGGCCAAGCTGCAAATGATGGGCGATGACAATTTTCTCGACCTGGCGCGGGTGGCGATAGCGGCGACGATTCATTCCCCGGAGCGGGCGCAGGATATGGTGGCGCGAATGGGCGAACGCGAAGAAGGGCTGACAGTGTGGATTCGGGCCGCTCAAGCGGATGGCCGATTGAAGGCCGTGGCTCCCGAATTCGCCGCTCAACAGATCCATGGCCTGCTCAAGTCTTTTGCATTCTGGCCGCAGATTTCCATGGGGCAACCCGGCTTGTCAGCCGAAGAACAACACCGGGTGGCCGAGTCCGCGCTAGACATGTTTCTGGCCTGCTATCAGGTGCAATAAATGACAAGGTCAACGGCGGTGTCGAAGGATTGATGGCGCTGACTTGAATGGCGCAATGTGTTTCAGAATGAAACTGGCACTGAGGCTATAGTGAGCCTCAGTCCCAGCGCCAAACAGAGAGCATCATGACCAGCACCAGCCACGAAACCGCCGCCCACGTCGATCACCTGCGTTTCCATCGCCCTCATGCCCACCTCGCGCCGACCTTTGGCAATGACAAGTTTGCCCTGCGCGCCGAAGCCTTTGCGCGGTTCTTTGGCACACCGACTTTTCTCGGTGCACAAACGCTGATCGTGGTGGTCTGGGTGTGCCTCAACCTTTCCGGTTTCACCCACTTCGATTTGTACCCGTTCATCCTGCTCAACCTGGCTTTCAGCTTGCAATCGGCCTACGCCGCACCATTGATTCTGTTAGCCCAGACGCGTCAGGCCGCCCGGGACAAAGCCCAATCCGATGCCGATGCGCAGCACCGCGAAGCGCTGGCGACCGCCAACAGTGAGCGACAGGCGCAGGCCGCGAAAAACACTGCGCAACTGCTGGAGTTGCTTGAGCAGAACACCCGTCTCACGGAGATGACCAAGGCCCTCACCGAGCGCATCGAAAACCTGACTACGGAAATGCATCAGCACTTCGTGCGCAAGAATGAGCCTAAGGCCTGAATGGCTTCACGGCTGTTTCAGCGCCCGTCCCAACTCATCGAACAAGGTGACCACCGAGCGCAAGGCGCGGCAGTCGGGACGGGTCAGCAGCCATAGCGTGGTGTCGTATCCGTGCAACGGCTCGCCCAGCGGCTGTAATCCGTCGCCGATCAAAAAGTCCGGCAGCGCCGCTATACCCAGCCCCGCCCTGACCAGCTCGGTCACCGACAGCATGCTGTTGCAGCGATAGCCCGGCGTTACCCCCGGCAAAGCCTGGCGACGCCAGGTAACGGTCGGGTGATCGGGCAGGAAGTCATCCGGGGCGATCCAGGTCAATGCGGCCAGATCGGTGGTGTTGACCGATCGCAGGTATCGCTCGCTGGCACACACGCGGTAGGAAACATCCGCCAGCCGCCGTCCCACCAGATGCTCCGGAGGCGTGCGGGTCAGGCGCAGGGCGATATCGGCATCCCGGCGGCTGAGGTTGGCAAAATCATTGGACGTGCTGAGTTCGAGGGTCAGCGCCGGATAGTTCGGCATGAACTGCGCCAGCGCCGGCAACAGCAAACCTTGCAGGACCGAATCGGTACAGGTCAGGCGCACGATGCCACTGATCACTTCACCGCCCTGCTCGACACCAATGCGCGCCGCCTCCAGTGCCTGCTCGGCGCGCTCGGCCTGTTCCGCCAGGGACTGCGCCAGGGTGGTGGGCAGGTAACCGGCGCGGCTTTTTTCGAACAGTTGCCGACCCAGCGCAGCCTCCAGCCGGCGCACCGCTCGAAACACCGTCGAGACATCCACCCTCAGCAGTTGCGCGGCCCGGGCCAGAGAGCCGCCGCGCACCAGAGCGAGGATCAGGGCCAGGTCCGGGTAGTCCAGTCGATAGTGCGTCGCTGCATTGATCACTTGGGAAAACGCCAATATTGAATGCGTGAACGCCAATCTATAGTGGGCACCAGCAATCAACAAGTGTAGAGGCCTCGCATGGAAACCCGCCCGATTCGCATCGCCCTGATCGGCGACTACGACCCACAAGTCACCGCCCACCAGGCCATTCCCGTCGCCCTCGAAAGGGTCGCCGAACACACGGGCCTGAACCTGCACTGGCACTGGCTCGCCACCGATGAAATCCACGCCGAGACAGCGCTGCACACATTCGACGGTTTCTGGTGTGTGCCAGCCAGCCCGTACCGCAACACGGACGGTGCATTGCGGGCGATTCGTTTTGCCCGCGAACAGCGGCGACCTTTCCTCGGCACCTGCGGCGGTTTTCAACACGCGGTGCTGGAATATGCGCGCAATGTGCTGGGCTGGTCGGATGCCGAACACGGCGAGACTTCGCCCGATGCAGCACGGGCGCTGCTGACACCGCTGACGTGCGCGCTGGTGGAAGCGGTCGATACCATTCATTTACGTGAAGGCTCGTTGATCGCCCAGGCGTACGAAAGCTCCGAGATTCGTGAAGGCTATCGCTGTCGTTATGGCGTGAATCCGCAGTTCGAAGGGGAGTTGCTCAAGCGCGAACTTCACGCCGTCGGCCACGATTCGGAACACGGACTGCGGGCGGTGGAACTCAGCGGTCATCCGTTCTTTGTCGCGACTTTGTTCCAACCCGAGCGGGCGGCGCTCAAGGGCATCTTGCCGCCGTTGGTGAACGCCTTTGTCGAGGCCTGTGCGGGGCGCTCGGCATGATCGCCGATACGCCAGCGACGCCTTACTACGCGGTGATCTTCACCTCACTGCGCACCGAGGGCGATTTGGGTTACGCCGAAGCGGCCGCACGGATGCTGGAACTGGTCCGTGAACAGCCAGGGTTTCTCGGGGTGGAGTCGGCGCGGGGCGAGGATGGGCTTGGCATTACGGTGTCGTACTGGGCCAGTGAGGAGGCGATTCTGGCGTGGAAACATCATCCGGAGCATACGGCCATTCGCGAGCGTGGGCGCTCGACCTGGTATGCGCGGTGTCATACACGGGTGTGCCGGGTTGAGCGGGCTTATGGGTTCAGCCTGTAATTGATGCGGTGTTATTCARGCCGCCATCGCGAGCAAGCTCGCTCCCACAATTYGATCCCGGTCGGTCACAATATTTGTGCACGACAAAGAYCCACTGTGGGAGTGCGATTCGCGAGCGTGGGCGCTCGACCTGGTATGCGCGGTGTCATACGCGGGTGTGCCGGGTTGATCGGGCTTATGGGTTCAGCCTGTAATTGATGCGGTGTTATTCARGCCGCCATCGCGAGCAAGCTCGCTCCCACAATTTGATCCCGGTCGGTCACAATATTTGTGCACGACAAAGAYYCACTGTGGGAGTGCGATTCGCGAGCGTGGGCGCTCGACCTGGTATGCGCGGTGTCATACRCGGGTGTGCCGGGTTGAGCGGGCTTATGGGTTCAGCCTGTAATTGATGCGGTGTTATTCAGGCCGCCATCGCGAGCAAGCTCGCTCCCACAATTCGATCCCGGTCGGTCACAATATTTGTGCACGACAAAGATCCACTGTGGGAGCGAGCTTGCTCGCGATGGGGCCAGTCAATTCACCGCAAAAAAACTCAACCCCGAACCAGACTGCGAACCGCCGAAATCTCCGGCACTTCCCGCCGGTTCATGTACACCCGCAACGGCTCGGTGATGTTGATCCGGTCATCGATATTCTGGTCCAGCAGCAACTGAATCAATTCGCGCTTTAGCGTCATGGTCTGCCCGGGACCAGTGACCCAGACAAATTCGCTGGTCGGGATGATGCCGTCGTCTGCCACGTCCATGCCGAACGAGTCTTCGCTGAAACGCACGATGTAGTGGCCGGTCTTGCGGTTGAGGCCGACGAAGCCTTTGAGTTGGTCGGCAGCCTGGCAGATGAGCTGGGAAGTGATGCGCATGGTAAACCCCGCAATGGTGATCGTTGGTTTGCACGCAGGGCCTGCGTTTCCCTCTGCCGGGGAATTGCAGGACCCCAGCGTACTGCAACCGGGCGCACAAAAACGCTGACGAACATCAGCTTTGGACAGGTTCGTGTCGGTCTCGCGATAGCGCCTGCAATGATCAGTTGTTAAAAGGGACGCCCCCTCATTGCGAAAGGATCTCGACCATGCCCGTAACCTTTACTAAAAGCGCCCTGTTACTGAGCCTGTTGCTCGGCCTGTGCGTCGGCCACGCACAGGCCGCCAGCGAACCCGGTCCCGCGGCACTGGCGACCCGCCTGGGCATTCCGCATCCAGCGGTGATCGCTCACCGTGGCGCGTCTTTCGATGCGCCGGAATCCACCGCCGCCGCCTACAAGACGGCCCGCGACCTGGGCGCCGACTACCTGGAAATGGACCTGCAGCGCAGTAAGGATGGCGTACTGTTTGCCCTGCACGACAATAATCTGCAACGCACCACCGACGTTGCCAGCAAATTCCCCGAGCGCAAGGACAGCCCGGCCAATGCGTTCACCATGGTCGAGCTGAAAACCCTGGATGCGGGCAGCTGGTTCAATGCCGCGTACCCGGATCGCGCACGTCCCGCCTTCGCGGGCCTGAAGATTCTGACCCTTGATGAAATCATCGACATCGCCGAGGGCAACTCCCTGCACAAGCCCGGCCTGTACATCGAGACCAAGGAGCCGAAGCAGTTTCCCGGCATCGAACACGACCTCAAGGAAAAACTTCAGGACCGCGGCTGGCTGAGCCCGACCGGTTCGAAACTGGCAAAAAGCGAGTTGGCGGTCGGCCAGGGCAAAGGCAAGGTGGTCCTGCAGACCTTCGAGAAGAGCAGCCTCGAACTGCTGCAAAAGGAAATGCCGAAGGTGCCGAAGATCCTGCTGTTGTGGGTCGGTGAAGGCAGTATCGAGCCCAAGTCCAAGGTGAAATTTGCCGAGTCCGGCGCCAGGGACAAGGCCGCGTACTACGCCGCACAGGAACCGAAGGACAAAGCCGAATTCCAGCGTTGGGTCGACTACGCGAAGGCCCAGGGCGCCATAGGCACCGGCCCGTCCGCCGCACTGACCCAGGGTGGCGACCAGAGTTATTCGGATCTGGTGCAACCGTGGATGAACCAGTACACCCACGATCAGGGCCTGCTGGTGCACGTCTACACCATCGACGAAGCGGTGGACTACCAGAAAGTCATGGACGCCGGAGTCGACGGCATCTTCACCAACCGCGCCAGCGAGTTGTTGAAGTTCTATAAACGCCCGGCGGCGAGTGTCGATCAAGTATTGAAGAACAACGGCTATTGAGCCCTGCCTGGCACGACACCGAGGTGCCTGCATCGCGAGCAGGCTCACTCCCACAGAGGGATTGATGCAGGACATGCAGAGGGTTTTAAGGGTGGATTAAGTTACACAGGCTAGCCTGATCTCACTTGAACGGATCACCCAAGGAAAGAAGCCCATGAAGACCCTGACTGCTTTGTTGACCGCTGCAACCCTGACCTTTGCCGCGGGCCTGGCCCAGGCCGATGTGCGGGTCGATGAGATCCCGCAACTGGTCAAGGACGGCAAGATCAAGGCGCTGGAAGATCTGAACAAGATCGCGCTGGATCTGCACCCGGGTGCAACGATCAACAAAACCGAACTGGACAACTACTTCAACGGTTACGAGTACGAAGTCGAACTGCGTGACGCCAAGAACGTCGAGTGGGATGTGGACATCGATGCTTCCAACGGCAAGGTCCTGAAGAACAAACAGGACACGTAATCGCGAAACGCACAAAAGCCGCACGATCGAGAAGTCGTGCGGCTTTTGTGCATTCTGGGTTCAAGCGCTCAGGCGCGCCGTCACCTCGTTCAACTGCCCCGACAAACCGTGCAGGTTGCTGCTGGCCGCTTCAGTGCGCTGCACGTTGTCCAGGTTGGTGCTGGCGATGCTGGTGATCTCGGTGAGGTTGCGCGAGATGTCTTCGGCCACCGAGGTCTGTTCTTCGGCGGCAGTGGCGATCTGGCGGTTCATGTCACGGATGGCCTCCACGGCCAGGGTGATGCGTTCGAGCATGGCGCCGGCCTCGGTCACTTGCTGCACGCTTTGTTCGCTGCGCGACTGACCGCTTTCAATCGCCTGGGCCGCTTCGATTGCACCGGTCTGCACGGTCTGGATGATCTGGTTGATCTCGATGATCGACGCCGCCGTGCGCTGGGCCAGGCTGCGCACTTCATCGGCCACCACCGCGAATCCGCGTCCGGCCTCACCGGCGCGGGCCGCTTCGATGGCGGCGTTGAGCGCCAGCAGGTTGGTCTGTTCGGCGATGCCGCGGATCACTTCCAGGACCTTGCCGATGCGCCCGCTGTCGGTTTCCAGTTGGCGAATGACCGTGGCGGTGTTGGCGATTTCACCGCGCATTTGGGTGATGGTGTGGATGGTGCCCTGCATGACTTTTTCGCCCTGTTGGGCGGACTGGTCGGCATCGTCGGCGGCCCGCGCCGCTTCAGCGGCATGACGGGCCACTTCCTGTGCGGTAGCGGACATTTCGTTCATCGCCGTGGCCACCTGATCGGTGCGATTGAACTGCTCGTTGGTACCGCCGGCCATCACGGTGGCGATCGAGTTCAACTCACCGCTGGCGCTGTCCAGGTCAGACGCGCTGCGCTGCAAACGGCTGAAGGTTTCGGCGAGGAAATCGCGCAGGGTGTTGGCGGCCATCGCCAGTTTGCCCAACTCGTCCTGACGGGTGCTGGCGACGCGCTCGGCAATACGCCCCTGGCTGAGCTGTGCCACGTATTCGATCAATTTGCGGATCGGCTCGACCAGGTTGCGGTTGACCAGCCACAGGCTCAGCAGGCCGATCAGCAGCCCCGAAACCAGCATCACGATAATTCCCAGCAACACCGTGCGATCGGCAGCGGCGCTGATTAGAGTCGATTGTTCGGCGCCCTGCTTGCGCAATTCGCTGACCAGTTCGCTCATCTGATCGCTGGCCGCGCGGTCCATGCCCTTGACCGCGGTGTCGCCCGCCGTCGGGTCACCACCGGCGGCCACGAACGCGTCCCGGCCCTTCTGATAGGCCGCGCCCAATTGGCGATGCTCGTCACGCAAGCGCTCGATGCGGCTCTTGAGCTGCGGCTCGATGCCCTTCTGCCCGGCCAGTTCGCCAAGGCTGTTTTGCACATCGCGCTGACGGTCTTCGAATTGCCCCCAGTACTTGCTCAGGTCCGCCGGTTGCTTGCCACGTAACAGGACGTTTTTCCACTCCTGCACCTGCACCTTGAATTGCAGGTTGGCTTCATCGATCAGTTGCGAGGTATGCAGCGGGCCCTCGATCAGATTGGCGTAGCTCTGCACGCCGCTGGACAGGAAGTGAAAGCACGCCAGGGCGATCAACAGCATCGCCAGCAGGCTGCCGCTCAGCAGCGCGAGAATTTGTGCTCTCAGGGACTTTTGCAAAAACATCGGAGGGTACTCATGACAGGAATGAGGCACGCCCGTAAAGGCGTGAAAAGTGTCCGGACATCCCTGTCTGCGGTCCCGGCCGATGGCCGGCGGCGCGCAACTCAACCCAAGCGTGATCGGCTAGCCAGAGCGGTTCTTGAGAAAATCCCGACCGCCGGTAGCGCAATCGTTTGCGTTATTTCCCCGTCACAAAAACGTCATCCCGCCTTGCGATGATGCCGCTCAAGTGAACCTGCGAAACCTGCGACAGGCGTCTCTCCTTGCGAGCCCTCATGAACCACAGCATCGATCACAGTCATCGCGACACGGATCTGTTCGGCCTGCTCTACGGTTTCAGCTTTCACCCCGGAGAGGCTGGCCGGGAAATCAATTCGGCCGAGGCCTTGCAGTACCTGCAACAACCGGAGAGCGACGAGCAATTTCTGTGGCTGCACCTGAACCTCGCCCATGCCGCGTGCGAGCGCTGGATGAAGAGTCATCTGGAATTGCCCGAGGAATTTTTCGAAGCGCTGCACGAAGGCTCACGCTCGACGCGCATCGAACATGTCGATTCGGCGTTGCTGGCGGTGGTCAACGACGTGGTGTTCAACCTCAGCAACATGGTCTCGTCGGACGTCTCGACGCTTTGGGTGTGCGCCCGCAGCCGGCTGATCATCAGCGCCCGCCTGCAACCGCTGCACTCGGTGGACAAACTGCGCTCGTCGGTGAAGGCCCGGGAATGCTTTCGCTCCCCGCTGGAGTTGCTGGTGCATTTGCTGCGCGACCAGGGTGAAGTGCTGACCCAGATCGTGCGCAAGACCAGCCAGAGCGTGGATCAGATCGAAGATGAATTGCTCTCTTCGCGGCTGTCGACCAACCGCGCCGAGCTGGGCGCCAATCGCCGGGTGCTGGTGCGTTTGCAACGGCTGCTGGCGCTGGAGCCAGGCTCCTTGCTGCGCCTGCTCAACCGGCCACCGCAATGGCTGCAAAAGGAAGACGTGAAGGAGCTGCGCAAATCCACCGAGGAGTTCGCGCTGATCATCAACGACCTCACGGCGCTGGGTGAGCGGATCAAGTTGTTGCAGGAAGAGATCGCCGCCAACATCAACGAACAGACCAACCGCACGCTGTTCACCCTGACGGTGGTGACGGTGCTGGCGCTGCCGATCAACATCATCGCCGGCTTCTTCGGCATGAACGTCGGCGGCATTCCGCTGGCCGGCGATCCGCAGGGTTTCTGGATCCTCGTGGCGCTGGTCGCGACCTTTACCGTGATCGCCGGGCGCTGGGCGTTTCGCAAGCAGCAGGATTATTGAACGCACCCGGCCCCCTGTGGGAGCGAGCTTGCTCCGGGCGGCGTTCCGACGATGACGTCGGCAAATCCAACATTGTTGTCGGCTGACACACCGCTATCGCGAGCAAGCTCGCTCCCACAGTTTTAAGCGCTCGACTTCAGATCAGCAGCCTGCGAAAAACCCAAACACTGACCCAAAGCAGTCTCCCTGTAACAATTGGCAACGATTATCACTGATACACCTCCCTCCTCAGGAATGTCCGTGATGGCTACGCCCTCCTTCACCGCCGCCCCGGCGCCCGCCAGTAGTGCCAAACCGCAATTCGACAAAAAGCCCGGCCTGATCACCATCGTGGTGTTTTTTGCCGTGCTGGCCATCGGCTTGTTGTTTACCGCCTACAGCCTGATGCACGACATGAACGAACTCGGCACGGTGGTGACCACCTGGACGCCGTTCCTGCTGCTCGGCGTGGCGTTGTTGATCGCCCTGGGCTTTGAGTTCGTCAACGGATTCCACGACACCGCCAACGCGGTGGCCACGGTGATCTACACCCACTCGCTGCCGCCGAACGTGGCGGTGGTCTGGTCCGGATTTTTCAACTTCCTCGGGGTGCTGCTGTCCAGCGGCGCGGTGGCGTTCGGCATCATCGCCCTGCTGCCGGTGGAGCTGATCCTGCAAGTCGGCTCGTCCGCCGGTTTCGCAATGATCTTCGCCCTGCTGATCGCTGCCATCCTGTGGAACCTCGGCACCTGGTGGCTGGGCCTGCCGGCGTCGTCATCGCACACCCTGATCGGTTCGATCATCGGGGTCGGCGTGGCCAACGCCCTGATGCACGGCCGCGACGGCACCAGTGGCGTGGACTGGGCGCAAGCCACCAAGATCGGTTACGCGCTACTGCTCTCGCCACTGGTCGGCTTCGGCTGCGCCGCGCTGCTGTTGCTGGCGCTGCGCGCGTTCGTCAAGAATCGTGCGCTGTACAAGGAGCCAAAGGGCGAGACCCCGCCGCCATGGTGGATTCGCGGCCTGTTGATCGTGACCTGCACCGGTGTGTCGTTTGCCCACGGTTCGAACGATGGCCAGAAAGGCATGGGCCTGATCATGCTGATTCTGGTGGGCACGCTGCCAATGGCTTACGCCTTGAACCGCACCATGCCGGCCGATCAAGCGTTGCAGTTCGCGGCGGTCGCCGAAGTCACCCAGCAAGCGTTGGTCAAAGCTGCTCCGCTGCCAGCGCCAGCCGACCCGCGCCCGGTGCTGTCCGAATATGTGCGCAGCAAGGAAGCGACCCCGCAACTGGTGCCGGCGCTGGCTGCGCTGACCGGCAGCATCGGTGCCCAGGTCAAGGGTTATGGCTCGCTGTCGAAAGTCCCGGCCGAGGCCGTGGGCAACGTGCGTAATGACATGTACCTGAGCAGCGAAACCATTCGCTTGATGGACAAGAACAAGGTCGGCAATTTCGACGCCGACACCAATGGCAAGCTGCAACTGTTCAAGCAACAGATCGACAACTCCACGCGGTTCATTCCGTTGTGGGTGAAGATCGCCGTGGCCATCGCCCTGGGCCTGGGCACCATGGTCGGCTGGAAGCGCATCGTGGTGACGGTCGGTGAGAAAATCGGCAAGACCCACCTGACCTACGCCCAGGGCGCCTCGGCAGAAACCGTGGCGATGCTGACCATCGGCGCCGCCGACATGTTCGGCCTGCCGGTGTCGACCACTCACGTGCTGTCCTCGGGCGTGGCCGGGACCATGGTTGCCAACGGTGGCGGCTTGCATATGAAGACCATCCGCAACCTGCTGATGGCCTGGGTGCTGACGTTGCCGGCGGCGATCCTGCTGTCGGGCAGCCTGTACTGGTTGTTCACCCAATTGTTCTGAATGTGGGGGCGGGTTTGCTCCCACAGGTAAAAAGTCCAGGGTCGCAGCCAAACATCCCGGCGGGTTTTCCCGTCGGGATTTTTTTCGTCCAGCGGCACGGCATTTGCTCGCATGCTCAAAGGCTTGCGCTTTATTGACGCACCACAGGTCCGACAGCCCTTCAGTTTGTCCGCGTGGTGCCGACTCATAAGAGACTCGATGTATTCAGGAGAGGAACCGTGAATCTGTACATCAATCAGCTGCAGCAGAAAGCTGACTTCAAAGAAGCCATTTATGCGGGCGATATTTTCCTGAACACGCAGTTACGCGCAGCCAAAGAACTTTGTGCTTTCGCGCAGCAAAGCATTACCGCCGCCTTCGACGGCGAAACCAACCACCAGGCGCTGCACACGCTGATGCCGGTGGAAGAGTTCGTGGTGCTGGTGACTCGCCTCAAGGGTCAGTTCACCAACAGCCTGCGGGCCAAGGAGCTGATCCGCAGCTTCACCGACGAAATCGGTGCCGCTCCCGAGGAATTCATTTTCGACGTACCGCGCATCCGTGTGGTGCCCAACTACGACTACCTGCATGCTGGCGTCAGCTACGCCTACAAGCCCCATCGCGATACCTGGTACGGCGGTGTCGACTGCCAGATCAATACCTGGATGCCGGTCTACACGATCCAGCCTGAGCAGACCATGATGATCAACCCGGCCTACTTCGACGTCCCGGTGAAAAACACCTCGGCGCAGTGGAGCCTGACTGACTGGATCGACGTGCAACGCCAGCGCGCCAGGGACAACGTCAAGGAAGAGGCGCGCCAACACCCGGTTCCTACCGAAGCGATCAACACCACCTCTGAACTGCGCATCGCCGGCAACACCGCCGAGATGCTGGTGTTCTCGGGTTCGCACCTGCACGGCACCGTGCCCAATTACACGCAACAAACCCGCTTCAGCGTGGACTTCCGCCTGATGCACCTCGATGATCTCAAGCACCACCGTGGCGCAATCAACGTCGACAGTGCCTGCCCTGACGTCGGTGCCGGTTTCAAAGATTATTTCCACGCCCACGACTTTTCGAATTTCCGAGGAATCCCGCAATGACCAAGCGTCGCATCACGCCCGCCGAGGCCCAGTACAACGAAACCCGTTCCAGCGTCCTGAAACGGGTCGATGCCGAGTACGTGGCCGACGCCCCGTTCGTCTTCGCCAACCGTATCGGCGTGACAGCTGCATTGTCGCGCATGGAACTGTTCAAGAAAGTCGCCGAAGTACCGGGCGCGATCATCGAGTGCGGCGTGTACAAGGGCAACTCGTTGATGCTCTACATGCACTTGTCGATGATTCTCGAGCCGTATGCGATCAACCGCTCGATCGTGGGCTTCGACACCTTCGAAGGCTTCCAGAGCATCGACAAGAAAGAAGACCCGGCCGACGTCAACGAGACCATGTTCGCCGACACCGACCAGTCGCTGATCCAGGACATGATCGACGCCAACGACCTGTTGCGCCCGGTCAACCGCATTCCGCGTTGCGAGCTGGTCAAGGGCGACATCGTCCAGACCGTGCCGGAGTGGGTCAAGACCCGTCCGGACCTGGTCGTGGCCATGCTGATCCTCGACACCGACCTGTACGAATCGACCAAAGTCGCGCTGGAGACCTTCCTGCCGTACATGCCCAAAGGCGCGATCGTGGTACTCGACGAAGTCGCCTACCGCAACTTCCCGGGCGAAACCAAAGCCCTGCGTGAAGTGCTCGACCTGAACAAGATCGAACTCAAGCGCCTGCCGTTCGATTCGTGCGTGGGTTACTTCCACGTCTGATCCAAAGACCTGGAAACTGGTACAAAAACCTGTGGGAGCGAGCCTGCTCGCGATAGCGGTCTGACATTCAGCATTGATGTTGTCTGACACGCCGGCATCGCGAGCAGGCTCGCTCCTACAAAAACCGGTTCAAACACGACTCAGCAAGCCCCGCGAGTCATCACCATCCGCTCCCGAACCACGTCATACACCCAGTGATAGATATAGGTGTACGGCAGGAAAAACAGCAGCACACCGAAATCCAGCAGGAACGCCTGCCACAGGCTGACATTCAGCCACCAGGCGATCAACGGCACGCCGAGGGCGACCAGACCGCCTTCGAACAACAGCGCATGCACCACGCGGACCCAGGCGTTGTGCACGATGGCCAGGCGCTTGAGCACCCGATCGAACATACCGTTGAACACCACGTTCCAGGCCAGGGCCAGTGCAGCCATGGCGATGGTCACAGCACCCATGTCCAGTATCGGTTTGTTCATGATCCAGGCCAGCAACGGGGTACAGATCAGGATGGCCAGCAGTTCGAAACCGATGGCTTGAAAAATACGTTCAGTAATGGACTTGTTGGCGCTCATGGCCGAACTCCCTTGAGTGACTGTGGTTGCCATGATCTGTCATCACACCGATACTTCATAACCAATAACCATCGATCAGGGCGATAGTTCATGGCTTCTCACGAAGTGTTGCTGGCGTTTGTCGAAGCGGCGACCCAGGGCTCATTTTCTGCCGCGGCACGCAAGCTGGGCCGCAGTCAGTCGACCATCAGCGCCGCAGTGGCCAGTCTGGAAATCGACCTGAACCTGACGCTGTTCGACCGCAGCAGCCGCAAACCCGGGCTGACCCCGGCCGGGCACGTCATGCTGCAACGGGCCGAAGACATCCTGGCCGCCACCAGTCGC
The DNA here is from genome assembly GCF_056400405.1 of Pseudomonas sp. P5_B3. Lineage (NCBI taxonomy): Bacteria > Pseudomonadati > Pseudomonadota > Gammaproteobacteria > Pseudomonadales > Pseudomonadaceae > Pseudomonas > Pseudomonas sp. P5_B3. The sequence goes on from NZ_JBFULI010000020.1 coordinate 57,870, forward strand.
CTGGAAATGACCGCCAGCCAACTGTCCCAAGGAGTGGAAGCAAAGCTGACGGTGGCACTGTCCGATACCTATCAGTCGGACCGCTTCGAAGCCGCCCTCAGTGCCTTCGAGCAGCGTTACCCGGACCTGGAGCTCGAATGCCTGATCGCCGAGTGCGATGACCTGATGTCCCTGGTGCAAAGCGGACGGGCGCACATTGCCTTCGCCGAAATGCAGGACAGCTACCCGCCGGACCTGGTCAGCTCGACGGTGGACGAGCGCACGGAAATCGCCTTGTTCGTGTCCCCGACACACCCGTTGGCGACGCTGGACCACGTCGACCGGGACGTACTGCAGCAACACCGCGAGCTGCGTCTGGCCACCATCATCAATCCCTATGAAAGTCGGGCGAAGGGCCGCGTCTGGTCGGCGCCGAGTTATCTGATGCTGCTGGAAATGGCCCAGGGCGGATTCGGCTGGGCACCGTTGCCCCGCTGGCTGGTCGAGCGGTTCGGGCCAGGCACCTTGCAGGAACTGGTGGTGCGCGGCTGGCCGAAAACGGTGTCGGTGGATGCGTTGTGGTCGCGGCTGAATCCGCCGGGGCCGGCGGGGAGCTGGTTGCTGGGCAAGATGCTGGAGTGAAGGTCCTTCGGCCCTTATCGCGAGCAGGCTCGCTCCTACAAGTTATTGTGTCGGTCACAAAATTTGTGTGCACCACCTATCACTGTAGGAGCGAGCCTGCTCGCGATGAGGCCAGAACGGCCGCATCAATCCAACGCCCTGAGCCGCTCTTCAATAAACCGCCGCTCCGGCTCTTGCCGGGTCAACGCCAGCGCCCGTTCCCACGCCGCCCGCGCCTCTTGCTTGCGACCCAGTTGCCGACAGAATTGCGCCCGCGCCGAATACGCCAGGTGGTAATCGAGCAACTCTCCCCGCTCCAGAATGGCGTCCACCAGCGTCAACCCCGCCAGCGGTCCATCACGTTTCGAAATAGCCGCCGCCCGATTCAGCTCGATCACCGGCGACGGCACCGCCCGCAGCAGCACGTCATACAGACCGACAATCTGCGGCCAATCGGTTTCCCCCGCCGTCGGCGCTTCGGCGTGCACCGCCGCGATGGCCGCTTGCAGGCAATAGGGTCCGAAGCGTCCCATGGTCAGTGCCTGTTCGATCAGCGTGCAGCCTTCAGTGATCAACCCGGCGTCCCACAGCGAACGGTCCTGCTCGTCCAGCACAATCAGCTCGCCGCTCGCCGAGGTCCTGGCCGGGCGTCGCGACTCGTGCAACAGCATCAACGCCAGCAAGCCCATGACCTCCGGCGCCGGCAGCAGTTCCACCAGCAACCGACCGAGACGGATCGCTTCTCTGGTCAAATCCTCGCGGATCAGTTCGGCTCCGATGGACGCCGAATAACCCTCGTTGAACACCAGATAAATCACCCGCAATACGCTGTCCAGACGCTCAGGCAACTCAGCCAGCGTCGGCACTTGATAAGGGATTTTCGCATCACGGATCTTCGCCTTGGCGCGCACGATGCGCTGGGCGATGGTGGCCGGGGCCGAGAGAAAGGCCCGGGCGATTTCTTCCGTGGTCAGGTCGCAGACTTCCCGCAGCGTCAGCGGCACTTGCGCGTCCGCCGCCAAGGCCGGGTGGCAGCAAGTGAAGATCAGCCGCAGGCGATCGTCTTCCACGTCTTCATCACTCCAGTCGGCCTGCTCCAGCGCCTCCAGTTGCGCGATCAGCAAGGGCTGCGAGGCGGTAAAGCGTGCGCGCCGACGCAAGGCATCGATGGCCTTGAAGCGCCCGGTGGACACCAGCCAGGCCCGTGGATTGTCCGGCACGCCGTCACGCTGCCAGCGTTCGACCGCGATGAAAAACGCCTCGTGCAAGGCTTCTTCGGCGAGGTCGAAATCCCCCAGCAAGCGAATCAGGGTCGCGAGAATGCGCCGCGACTCTTCACGATAGACCCGCTCGACCTGCGCCTGAACCGGCAGCCCCGGCATCTTAAGGATTCAACTGCCGAACGGGGCGCACTTCGACACTGCCGACCCGGGCCGCCGGAATGTTGCCCGCGACCTGAATGGCCTCGTTGAGGTCGCGGGCGTCGATCAGGTAGAAGCCGGCCAACTGCTCCTTGGTTTCGGCGAACGGGCCGTCGGTGATCGACATCTTGCCATTGCGCATGCGCACCGTGGTGGCGGTCTGCACCGACTCCAATGCCTCGGCGGCGACCATCCGGCCACTGCCCTGGATCGACTCGGCATAGGCCATGCACTCTTCGTCCTTCGGGCTTTCCGGTAGCGAATGCAGCAACTGCTCATCGCTGTAGACCAGGCATAGATACTTCATCACGCTCTCCTTATCGAACGATCAACTATGGTCGCTGATTGGCATTCTGGCTCGGCTTCCCGACGATCAGGGTTTGAGATCGAACAGCGTCGCGCCGCTGGTCATGTCGAACGGTGCCGACCAATGCTCGTGGACGATCTGCCACAGCCCGGCTTCTTGCCGATAGCAGGCGGTGACGCGCATCCAGCAGGACTGGGTTTCACCTTTTTCATTGGTGCCGCCGCAGTGGGCGAGCCAGTGAGCGAACGCAATTTCCTGGGACGGCTCGATGGTGATTTCGTGGAATTCGAAGATGTGCGGGCCGGGGCACATTTCCATGCAGGCCTGCCAATGCGCGCGATACGCCGGCTTGCCTTTGAATTGCAGGGCCTTGACCGCGTCGAAGGAGACGATGTCATCGGCATAAAGGGCCATGACTTTTTCAATGTCCTTGGCCATGACCGCCTGACGATAGTTCTCGATGAGGTTATGAATCTGGGTTTGCGAGTTCATGGTGGTTCTCCGTGGTTTTTATAGTGAAGACACCCTTAGTCGTCCGGCGATCCGGCGAATCGACAAGTGAAATAAAAATAATTCAAACGGCCGGAATCGCTAGAATCCGAGGCTCTATTCATGCTGGAAAAGGACACACCCGTGACAGCCCGACTCGTGCCTTATGAAAGCCTGAATACGCAGCAGCGCCAACAGGTCGAGGCCATCGAAGTGCATCCGCAGCAAATCAGGTTTTCCGGTGATATCCACGGTGCCTTGCACACCTTGTTGTCCAAGCCCGGCCCGGGAGTCAAAGGATTTGCCCTGCTGGCCGAAGATATTCCCGTGGCCTTCCTGCTGCTCAAGCGCCCACCGGTGTTGCCGGCCTGGGCCGATGAGCACAGCGCCACCCTGCATGCCCTGCAAGTCGATCGACGCGCCCAGGGCAAAGGCTACGGCAAGGCCTGCCTGCAAGCGCTGCCCGAGGCCGCGCGCCTGGCCTGGCCGGAAATCCGGGGGCTGGAGTTGTCGGTGGATGCCGACAACGAGGCCGCCATCGCCCTGTACGCCAAGTTTGGCTTTGTCGACAGCGGCGAGGCGTACAAAGGCCGGATCGGTTATGAGCGGCGGATGGGGTTGGTGTTTTGACTGCGCGTTAGTTTTTTGCAGACATTCCTGACACAACACCGCCCCCTGTAGGAGCGAGCCTGCTCGCGAWGGWGTGTCAGCATAAGTGGTGTCGACTGACACWCCWTCGCGAGCAGGCTCGCTCCTACAGGGGATCTTCGTCGGATCAGAGTTCGAGCACCATCTCATGCCACGCCATGCCGCCATGGTCGGATGCCGAGGGTTTGACGTAGGCAAAACCAAATCCAGCGTACAACGGAATATGCCGCTCCTTGCACATCAGGTTGATGCTGACCTTGCCCATCGCGCGCATGCGCTCGATGAACTCAGCCATCAGCCGTTTGGCCAGGCCTAGCCCCTGATAATCCGGGTGCACCACCACCGACATGATCACCACGTGCGGCCCGGCCGGGTCGTGGCCGATCAGTTCCTTGAACGCTTCGTCCGACATTTCCACCTGGAACGCCGCACCGGAATTGATGAAACCGGCGACTGCCCCGTCCACTTGCGCGACGATAAAACCCTCGGGCCAGGTGGCGATGCGGGTGGCGATCTTCTCGCGGGTCGCGGCTTCGTCGCCTTCATAGGCAAGGRTTTCGATGGCAAAGCAGCGATCCAGGTCAGCAGGCGTGACGTGGCGGATGACGGTGTTCATGGCAGCTCGGAATCAGCGTGGGAAAGGCTGGGGATGATAAATCAGCCGCTGTGGGACATCGAGAGGCGAATCGTCCGGTCCGCCTCTCGATGTACGTGTCACGCCTTGATCGGCATCCAGATTTCCAGCTTTCCGGTGTGCAGGTTCGGGTTGAAGTCTTCGCTGTAGCGTTCGAATTCCGGGGCGTCCAGCGCCTGGTGTCCGGACTGTGGCAGCCAGGTGTCGAAGATGTAGCGAAAGGTCTGCGGCAAGGTATCCAGCGACCCCTTGTGCTCGAACACGGCGTAATACTGGGGTTGCACTTCAACCCAGCGATAGGTTTCCGGCAAATCGTCGAGTTTGCTGATCTCGACCCCTGCGATGTAATCGAAGCCGCCCTTGCCGTCGAAATTGCAGCAGACGCCGTAAGTGACTTCGCCTTTTTGGCCCGGAATCTGGCCCAGATGCGGATTGAATTTCTCCCAGAGCTCGGGAATGCCATGAACGGTTTGTTGGGTAAATGTTCCACCAAGCCCTGCAATCAGCAGGAAGTGCCCGTGTTCGAAGCGCGGTTGCGTCAGTTCGACGCGTGCTAACTCATCCATGACTCGACTCCTGACACATAAAATGGGTTCGGCTGGAAGTATAGAAGCCAAACCCGATTCGCCCAATTACAGCGCGTGCAATTGCTCGACAGCAGCGGCGCCAACGAACTCGTTGTAACCCGATAGAATCACGTAGACCGCGAAATAGCAGAAGATCGCCGCTGATGCCATGTAGGAATAACGCAGCAGCTTATCGCCCAGCAACTTGCCGCCATGGCTCGCGGCGAAGCACAAGCCTGCCGACCAGAGCAGCCCGGCACAGAGGAAACCGCCGAGAAACAGTGCCGAACTGAGCGGACCACCGCCACCGGAACGGGCGATCAGCGTGCCGCCGACTGCAGCGAACCAGAGAATCGCGCTGGGCGACGACATGGCGAGAAAGATCCCGCGGAAAAATTCCTTGCGGTGGGAGTTGTTCCCGACCTCCGCCGTCTCGGCCAGCAGCGCCTCGTGGTGAATCGCCGAATAGACCATCTTCGCTGCGAAGTACACCAGCAGCGCCGAACCGCCGATCCACAACACCCAACGCACGGTTTCGTATTGCAGCAACACGGTCATGCCGGCCAGCGCCAGCACCGCGTAGATCAAGTCGCCGACGCAGGTCCCGAGGCCCAGGGCAAAGCCCTGGAAATAGCCGCGCTGCATGGCCAGGGTGATCATCGCAATGTTGGCCACGCCGATATCCAGGCACAGCGAGAGGCTCAACAAGAAGCCGCTGGTAAATTCCATCGAACCCTATCCTTCGGAAAAATTTGTTTACATGGAGGCTGGACAGTCTGCCACAGCTGCCCGTACATTCCGCCACAGGCCACCGCAGTGGCCAGCGTCGCTCGGACGGTTCCGGGCGCTTACGTTATCCGAGGCAACAATGGCCGAACAAGGTTCGCCGCGCCGCTTTGCGCGCATAGATCGACTCCCCCCTTACGTTTTCAACATCACCGCCGAGCTGAAGATGGCCGCCCGTCGTCGTGGCGAAGACATCATCGACTTGAGCATGGGCAACCCCGACGGCGCCACGCCGCCGCACATCGTCGAAAAACTCGTGACGGTGGCCCAGCGCGAAGACACCCACGGCTACTCCACTTCCAAGGGTATTCCACGCCTGCGCCGGGCGATTTCCAACTGGTACAAGGATCGCTACGAGGTCGACATCGACCCGGAAAGCGAAGCCATCGTCACCATCGGCTCCAAGGAAGGCCTGGCGCACCTGATGCTGGCCACCCTGGATCAGGGCGACACCGTACTGGTGCCGAACCCGAGCTACCCGATTCACATCTACGGCGCGGTGATTGCCGGTGCCCAGGTGCGCTCGGTGCCGCTGGTGCCGGGCGTGGATTTCTTCGCTGAACTGGAGCGGGCGATTCGCGGCTCGATTCCGAAGCCGAAGATGATGATCCTCGGTTTCCCGTCCAACCCCACCGCGCAGTGCGTGGAGCTGGATTTCTTCGAGCGTGTCATTGCCCTCGCCAAGCAGTACGACGTGCTGGTGGTGCACGACCTGGCGTACGCCGACATCGTCTACGACGGCTGGAAAGCCCCGTCGATCATGCAGGTGCCGGGCGCCAAGGACATTGCGGTGGAATTTTTCACCCTATCCAAGAGCTACAACATGGCCGGCTGGCGCATTGGCTTCATGGTCGGCAACCCGGAACTGGTCAATGCCCTGGCGCGGATCAAGAGCTACCACGACTACGGCACCTTCACCCCGCTGCAAGTGGCGGCGATTGCTGCGCTGGAAGGCGATCAGCAATGCGTGCGCGACATCGCCGAGCAGTATCGGCAACGGCGCAACGTGCTGGTCAAAGGCCTGCATGAGCTGGGCTGGATGGTGGAAAACCCGAAAGCGTCGATGTACGTCTGGGCGAAGATTCCCGAGACTTATGCGCACCTGGGCTCGCTGGAGTTTGCCAAGAAACTGCTGTCCGAGGCCAAGGTGTGTGTCTCGCCGGGCGTCGGGTTTGGCGAGTACGGCGATGACCACGTGCGCTTTGCCCTGATCGAAAACCAGGACCGGATTCGTCAGGCCGTACGCGGGATTCGCGGGATGTTCCGGGCGGATGGGTTGGCACCGAAAACCAACGCCTGACAAAAAAACTGTGGCAACAACATTCCTGTGGCGAGGGGGCTTGCCCCCGTTGGGCCGCGAAGCGGCCCCAAAACCAGTCACCGCAGATCTTCAGATAGAACGCATTGACCGGATTTACGTCTGCTTCGCAGACGAACGGGGGCAAGCCCCCTCGCCACAAAGAGTGCGTAGCCACAAATCTTCACCCACAAAAAAACCGCATCGCTGCGGTTTTTTTGTGCCTGTCGAATCGCTTAAACGAACAACGACAACAACAGGATAAAGCCCAGGCCCACCACCGACAGGATGGTCTCCATCGCGGTCCAGGTCTTGAAGGTTTCGGCCACTGTCATGTTGAAGTACTGCTTGACCAGCCAGAAACCGGCGTCGTTGACGTGGGACAGGATCAGGGAACCTGCACCGGTGGCCAGCACCAGCAGTTCGCGGTTCACGCCCGGAATCATCCCCACCACCGGCACTACGATACCGGCACCGGTAATGGTCGCCACGGTCGCCGAACCGGTCGCGATACGAATCACCGCTGCCACCAGCCAGGCCAGCAGGATCGGTGAGATCTGTGCAGCCACCGCCATGTGACCGATCACATCACCTACACCGCTGGTTACCAGCATCTGCTTGAAGCCACCACCGGCACCGATGATCAGGATGATCGCGGCGGTCGGCGCAAGGCTCGCATCCAGCCATTTGAGCATCTGTTGCGAACCGATGCCCTGCTTGTAGCCGAAGGTGTACAGCGACAGCAGCAACGCCAGCAGGAGAGCCGAGATCGGGTGACCGATCAGGTCCATGAAGGTGCGGAAGAAGTTGCCGTCTGGCAGCACCACATCGGCAAAGGTCTTGAGCAACATCAGGAACACGGGCGACAGCACAGTGATCAGGGTAATGCCGAAGCTAGGCAGATCGCCTGCATTCTCATCGCGCACCAGTTGATCCACCAGTTCCTGATTCGGATGACCAGGAATGTGCTTGGCAATGAACGTACCGAAGATCGGGCCGGCAATAATGGCCGTCGGCAGCGCAACGATCAGGCCGTAAAGGATGGTTTTACCGATGTCGGCACCGAACACGCCGATGGCCAGCAACGGACCCGGGTGCGGCGGAACTAGACCATGCACGGCGGACAGACCGGCCAGCAGCGGGATACCGATCTTGATGATCGACACGCCGGTGCGCCGGGCAACGATGAACACCAGCGGGATCAGCAGCACGAAGCCGATCTCGAAGAACAGCGGAATACCGACCAGGAACGCGGCGAACATCATCGCCCACTGCACCTTGTCCTTGCCGAAGGCGCGAATCAGCGTCTGCGCAATCTGATCCGCACCACCCGATTCGGCCATCATTTTGCCGAGCATGGTGCCCAGCGCCAGGATGATGCCGACAAAACCAAGCACACCACCGAAGCCGTCCTGGAACGCCTTGATGATGGTGCCGATCGGCATGCCGGAGGTCAGCCCGAGGAAAGCGGCGGCAATGATCAGGGCAATGAACGGGTGCAATTTGAACTTGGTAATCAGAACGATAAGCCCGATCACCGTGACCACTGCATCGAGCAGCAGGAACGTCTCGTGGGACATGCCAAACATTAGGGGTGTCTCCTGGTTGTTGTTGTTATTAAAGCGGGTTAATCAGAAGCCGTGAGGACAGCGCTGTCTTTGGGAACACAGTCATACCGCCTGTTTCAGGCCGTTCGCCTGCCACCAGGCATGAGCCTGCGCCGCCAGTTGCTCGACACTATGGCTCGAAGCATCCAGCGCCAGGGTCAGCGGCTCGCCGACGGGCGATTCGAGGGTGGCGAACTGGCTGTCGATCAGGGTCGACGGCATGAAGTGGCCTGGCCGATGGGAGACGCGGTCGGCGGCCACTTCGGGGGTCAGTTCAAGGAACACGAAGCCCAGGCCCGGCAAGGCACTGCGCAAACGTTCGCGATAGATGTGCTTGAGCGCCGAACAGGTCAGCACCGGGCGCTGGCCCTTGGCGTCGACACGGCGCAGTTCATCGCACAGGCTGTCGAGCCAGCCGGCGCGGTCTTCGTCGTTCAGGGGGATCCCCGCGCTCATCTTTTCGATATTGGCGGCAGGGTGGAAAGAGTCGCCTTCAATGGCCGTGGCGCCGCTCAAATGGCACAGGGCCTCGCTGACGCACGTCTTGCCGCAACCGGCAACGCCCATGATGACCAGGGCGGTGATGGGATGATTCATGTAACACCTCAGCGCGCAGACAGCGCTACCTTTGCCAGTTATGACACCAGACCAAAAGCAGAAGTTGCCGACGCCTTTCTTGTCATTTTATGGGTTGCAGCAGGTTAGGTCCCGACACCAAAAAGCAAGGATCAGGCGAACCCTCGCTCACGCATTTGCAGCTGCATCGAGACAGCGCTACCTTAGTGCCTTGAATTTTGTTTGGCAAGCCGTCGATGAATCCAACTAAAAACGATAAAAATACCCGCACCACTGGCCGCCCTACCCTGAACGAAGTTGCCCGACTGGCCGGCGTCAGCCCGATCACCGCCTCCCGCGCCTTGCGGGGCGTCAGCACCGTGGCCACTGAACTTGTGGAAAAGGTGCAGAAAGCGGCGCTGGAACTCAACTATGTCGTCAACCCTGCGGCCCGTGCCCTGGCCTCGGCCCAGAGCCAGTCGGTGGTGGTGTTGGTGCCGTCGCTGTCGAACCTTTTGTTCATCGACACCCTGGAAGCCATTCATCAGGTTTTGCGCCCCAGGGGCTTCGAAGTGCTGATCGGCAACTTCCATTATTCGCGCGATGAAGAAGAAAACCTGCTGCGCAATTACATGGCCTATCAACCCCGCGGCTTGTTGCTGACGGGTTTCGACCGCACCGAAAGTTCGCGGCGGATGATCGAAGCCAGCAACATTCCGTGTGTGTACATGATGGAACTGGACAGTGCGGCCGGGCTCAATTGCGTTGGCTTTTCGCAACTGGCCGCCGGCGAAACGGCTGCCGAACACTTGCTGTCCCGTGGTCGCAAGCGTCTGGCCTACATCGGCGCGCAACTGGACCAGCGCACCTTGCTGCGCGGCGAAGGCTTCCGCAAAGCCCTGAAAAGGGCCGGTCTGTATGACCCGGACCTGGAAGTGCTGACACCCCGCTCATCCTCCGTCGGCCTCGGCGGCGAGTTGTTTCTGCAACTGCTGGCCAGTCATCCGGATGTCGACGCGATCTTCTTCGGCAACGACGACCTGGCCCAGGGCGCTTTGCTCGAAGCCATGCGCTGCGGAATCAAGATCCCCGAGCAAGTGGCGATCCTCGGCTTCAACGACTTGCCGATGTCGGCCCACATGGTCCCGCGCCTGAGCAGCATCAACACCCCACGCGAAGCCATCGGCCGCCGCGCGGCGGAACAAATGCTGACGCTGATGGCCGGCAATACCGTGGCCAAGCCGGTGCAGGACATGGGGTTTGAGTTGAAGGTGCGCGAAAGCACGTAGGCACGACACAAACCACTGTGGAGTGAGATTTTGTGGCGAGGGGGCTTGCCCCCGTTGGGTTGCGAAGCGACCCCAAAACAGACACTGCGGTCATACAGTTAAACCAAGTGAGCTGGATTACGACTGCTTCGCAGCCGAACGGGGCGGTGCGGCGTTCCGACAAGCCCCCTCGCCACAGATTCCGCGACTATTCCTGCGGATCGAGGTTATCCAGCACCCGGTTCACCGCCAGTTCGGCCAGCATGATGATCTGTGCAATCGCCAATGCCGTTTTGCGCTGACTTCCTTCCAGAAACGTAGCAAAGTCATTGGTCATCACACTCGCCGAGGCCAGTGATTCGCAGGCGTGCGCCAACAGGGTTTCGTTATTGATGCCGGGTGAGATGGAGAACATTGGGCTGGGATTGCGTGGGGGGTTCGGCGTGGGTTTGAACATGGCAATGCTCCTAGAGTGATGGAGCTGCCACGATTCGCTGCTAGACGAAAATAGGGTGGCAGCCGTGCGCGGGCTAGCAGACCAGGACTCTAGAACCCGGTAGACCCGAAGATCTTCCCACGCACAACCGCCATAACATGAACTGGCAGACATAAAAATACCTGCTCACGAATGGTGGACGTCATGCGTCTAAAGTATCCAGGCTGCTAGACCCGATCGCTGAATTTGCAGCGACGCGCAACGATAGAGTCCGGATACCAAGCGCACAAGCCGGCGGATTCTGGCGTAGTTGTAGGCAATGACGCAATAAATCGTAGGCAGTGGAAACCTGTTGAAACGCCTTTCCTACAGACCGCTCCTACAATTACATACACGCCATTCGCGAAGGAGTTGCTCAAATGGAACACCCCCTGAAGATTCTCGGCAAAACCTCGTCCATCAACGTCCGAAAAGTCCTGTGGACTTGCGAGGAACTGGGCATTGCCTACGAACGCGAGGACTGGGGCAGTGGCTTCGCGTCCACCCACAGCCCCGAGTTCCTGCGCTTCAATCCCAACGCTCAGGTGCCGGTGATCATCGATGAAGCCGGCGCGTTGTGGGAGTCCAATACCATCTGCCGCTATCTGGCCGGCAAACACCAACACCACCACGAGCTGCTGCCTGGCGAACCGGCCGCACGCGCCCGGGTGGAGCAGTGGATGGATTGGCAAGCCATCGAGCTCAATCCGTCCTGGACCTATGCGTTCATGGCACTGGTGCGCAAGGACCCGGAATTCCAGGACGCCCATCGCCTCGACGTCGGCATCCGCGGCTGGAACCAGAAAATGGGCATCCTCGAACATCAACTCGCGACCACCAAGGCGTATGTCGCCGGGCCAAGTTTTACTCTGGCCGACGTTGTCATCGGTTTGTCGGTCAATCGCTGGCTGATGACGCCGATCGACCGTCCTGACTACCCCGCCATCGATGAGTATTTCAAACGCCTGGCGCAACACCCCGGTTTCCTGAAGCATTGCTGCAACGGCTTACCCTGAATGGCCGCAGGTTGCCGCCTGGATCGCCATACAGCAAAGCCACTAGTCGGTCAGCATTGAGGACAAAATCGGTTCAGTTGCTTGCCAGGGGTTTGTGTCCATCGAGCATGTCCAGCAGCGCCTGCACCGCCGCCGACGGTGGTTTGTTCGCCGCGACCACCAAGGCAAACTCGCGGTCGATCCGCGGCAGCACCGGCACCACGCGCAAACCCTGCCGATTACCTGGCAGCGTCATTTCCGGCACCAGGCTCACGCCGATGTTTTCCCGCACCAGGGTGAACGCACTGCTCCATTCACGGACCTCGACGCGCACATCCTGCAGTTGCAGCCCCGCATTGGCAGCCAGGCTTCGCGCATTGGTCGAATAACCGCCCGTGGCCAGTACAAAAGGTTGCTTCGACAATTCGTCGAGGGAGACGCCCTCTTCATGAGTTCGCCGCGCCAGTGGATGGCCCCCGGGCAACACCGCCATCCAGGCATCGCGTCCCAAAGGACTGGCCTTGCGCCCGGGAGACGGATTGAGCACCACGCCGACATCCACCAGCCCCGCGCCGAGCAGGGTTTCCACTTCGTCATCGCTGACTTCCAGGGCGACCACCTCGATGCCGGGGTAAAGCCGGTTGAACTGACGTAGCAACGGCGGCAGAAACGTCGCCAGTACCATGGGGAAACTGGCCAGGCGAATCGTCCCGCGTTCAACACCTTTTGCGGCCTCGACGGTGCTGCGAATGGCCTGCAGCGCACCGAGCATGGTCCGTGCCTGCTCGATGACCGGCAGGCCGATGGCTGTCGGCAATGTCTGGCGGTTTTCCCGGGTGAACAATTGAACGCCCAGGGTTTCCTCGATCAAGGCCAGGGCCTGGCTGGCCCCTGACTGGGTCATGCCGACCCGTTCGGCAGCCCGGGTGATGTTGCCGGTATCCGCCACGGCCACCACCATTCGCCAGTGCATCAGGTTCATCATGGCAGTAGCGTTCCTTATGGCAGATTTCTGAAAGATTAATTTTACCGGGGGTACCGCGCACTATGACACTGGCGTAAACCCACAACCAGAGCCCGCCCCATGAAGCTGTATTACGCCCCCCAAGCCTGCTCGCTCGCGCCACATATCGTATTGCGCGAACTGGAACTGCCCTTCGAATTGATCCGTGTCGATAACGCCACCAGGAAAACCGCTGCTGGCGATGATTTCCTGGCCATCAACCCCAAGGGCTACGTGGCCGCCTTGCAACTGGATAACGGCGAAGTGCTGACCGAAGGCCCGGCGATCCTGCAATACCTGGCTGATCTACATCCAGACGCGAAACTGGCTGCAGCCCTGGGGACATTTGAGCGGGTGCGATTGCAGGAATGCCTGAACTTCATCTCGACGGAGATTCACGGCGGGCTCGGCTGGCTGTTCAACGCTCGATTTCCCGAAGAGGTGAAAGCGCTGATCAAGGAGAAACTGTTCAAGCGTTTGGCCGTGTTGAACCAGACGCTGGAGCGGCAGGATTACTTGATGGCGGGCGGGTTCAGCGTTGCTGATGCGTATTTGTTTACGGTGTTGCGCTGGGCTCGGTTGTTCGACATTCAATTGAATGAGTGGCCTGCGTTGGCAAGGTTTCAAGCCAGGGTGGATCAGCGGCCGGCGGTGAAAGCGGCGTTGACCGCAGAGTTGGCGTAAGGCTTGAGATCAATCGCGAGCAGGCTTGCTCCTACAGGGGATCTTGGTTGACCACGGGTTTTGTGGGCAATACAGACCTAATGTGGGAGCGAGCCGGCTCCGGGCGGCGTTCCGACGATGACGACCTTCCAGACAACACAAAACTACAAACTGGCACTCACCCTGGTAGCCACCTCCCCCGGCACCCAGCCCTTCCACACCTGCGGCTGCTCACGCAAAAACGCTTCGGCGACTTCCCGGGGTTTCTGGCGCTTTTCACTCATCTGGCCGAGGGTCTGGTTCAACAGATCGATCGGCAGGTCGACCTTTTCAAAGAACGTCACCAGGTCCGGGTATTGCGCCTTGAACGGTGCCGATACGCCGATGGCCAGGCTCGCTGGCATCGAGCGCGTGCCTTTGGGGTTCGGGTTGTTGGCGTCGGCCAGGGTTTTCCAGGCTTGCGCGTCGAACGGCGGTTCGTCGAGTTTCACCAGTTTGAAACGCCCCAACAGCGGTGTCGGCGACCAGTAGTAGAACAGCACCGGTTTACCACGGCGGATCGACGACGCCACCTCGGCATCCAGTGCGGCACCAGACCCCGTGCGGAAGTTGACGTAGCTGGCGGTCAGGTCATAGGCCTTGAGCTTCTGGCTGTTGACGATTTCCGAGGTCCAGCCGGTCGGGCTGTTGAGGAAACGTCCGCGGCTCGGGTCTTCAGGGTCGCGGAACACATCCTTGTACTTCGCCAGATCAGCAACGGATTTCAGCTCCGGGGCCAATGGCTTGATGCCGCGCTCGGGATCGCCCTTGATCACGTACTCCGGCACCCACCAACCTTCGGTGGCGCCTTTGACCGTATCACCCAGGCCGAACACTTTGCCCTCCGCGGAAGCCTTGACCCAGGCCGGACTGCGTCCGGCCCACTCTTCACCGATAACCTGGATATCGTTTTTGGCCAGCGCCGCTTCAAGGCTGACGGTGCTGCCCGGCAGCGTGTCGGTCGGGTAGCCGTAACCTTTTTCAACGATCAGGCGCAGGATTTCGGTGATGAGGCTGCCGCTTTCCCAGGTGATGTCGCCAAAGTGAATGGGCGCGATTTTCTCCGTGGCCGAGGCCGGGTGGGACAACAGGCTCAGGGCCAGCAACGAACTGCCGAGCAGGGTTTTGATCGATCTCATGCGGACCTCTTGTTCTGGAGTGGACGGTTCAGGGGTTGATTGGCGCTGTGCCGGTCGCACAGGGCCTGGGAACGGGTCATGTAGTCGCTGACCGAACGCAGCGAGATGCCCAGCGCGGCGGCAATTTGCGGATAGGTCAGGCCGTCGATCCGCGACAGCAGGAAGGTCGAACGCACTTTGCCTGGCAGCCGCTGAAGACTGCGATCCACACGGGTCAGGGTCTGGGACATCTGAGCCAGTGCCTCCGGCGATTCGGCGTGGATCGGTTCGGCCTGTTGCAATTGCTGAAGATACTGGCGCTCCAGATCACCTCGACGCCAACGCTGATAGAGCAGACGCCGGGCGATGGTGGTGAGCAAGGCACGGGGTTCACGGATGGCCGTCAGGCCAGGGGCTTCGAGCAATTGCACGAAAGTTTCGCAGGCAATGTCTTCGACAGCGGCGGCATCGTTCAGAGACTGACGCAGGCGCGTGCAGAGCCAGTGGTAGTGAGCGCGGAACAGGCCGTCCACGTGTTTGCGATGAAGAATATCGGCGCCGGACATAGGGGCTCCTGGGTTAGGGGTCGCTGAATGTCCGGTGGTCCGGTGAGGCGAATCCTAGCAAGGAGCCTTATTCATTAATAATACTTAAAACTTATTTTTATATTCGTTTATGGAATTAAACAAAGGTGTGCCTGATAGACCGCTTTCGCGAGCAAGCTCGCTCCTACAGGGTTTCGGGGTACCTGGACCCAACACTCAAACCTTATCGCACTTCCCCATACCCCAACGTCTCGGCCTCACGCTGATAATCGAGCACAACCTGATAGTCGCTTTCGTTGGCGGGCAGTACCTCTGGCAAACCGAGAATTTCGGCAACCTCCGACAATTCGCGCAACGCCAGGTTCATCACCCGCAGAAGCTCTTCAGCCTGCTCATCGTTGACCGTCGCGGCGGTAATGAACGGTAAGGCAGGACTGAGCGCACTGCGGGCAATCACCTGCAAGCCGGCCACTTCCTCTGTGGCATGCCGCGCCAGGTAGGCAAAGGTCACGCTGTCGATGGCCGCCAGATCGGCAAGGCCTTCGCGTAACCAGCGCAGGCTTTCGCGATGGCTGCCGCTGATTCCCACCTGAGCAAAAAACCGTCCGTCACGTTGCAGCGGCGCCAACCGGTGGCGCAGCAGATTCATGCCGCTGTTGGAGTCCTGGTCATTGATCACGCCTAGGCTGCCGCGAAAATCTGCCAGGGTTGGCCGTGCATCATCAAGGCGTCCCAGAATCAGGCTGCAATGATTGCCATCGCTGCTGTCCGGCAGCTCATAACGAGGCCGCCCCAGCACCCGGACCTTGCCGCGCAATGCCGTCATCAGCGGATAGCCGCAGGTTTGTGTCAGCAGTAAATGCGGCGACAACCACACCTGCATCAGTGACAGGCCTTCGGCATCACGGCGGGTTTCGCCCAGGTGCTCGAGGATTCGCGCCAGCCAGCGCTCGCTGGCCTGGTGAATGGGTTCGGGGGCGGTGTACATCAGTAGTTCGGCGATGTGTTGGGTCATCGAAATGTTCCTGCGTAACGTAACCTCTGTAGGAGCGGGCTTGCTCCGGGCGGCGATCCGACGAAAGCGTTCTGCCTGACAACATTGATGCTGGATGTGCCGGCCTCTTCGCGGGCAAGCCCGCTCCTACAGGGGTCGTTGGTGATCAGGCATCAGTGAAACGGATGCCTCGGGCTGTCGATGGCTTTTACTCCATGTTCACGCCAAAACTGCCCATAACCCCGCACCAGGAATCCCCCACTACGCGCCAGCCATTGCTCGCGGCGGGCGCTGTAGGCGCGGGGCAGGTCGTACCACGGCAACCCCGGCAACTCGTGATGCACCAGATGAAAATTAAGGTTCAGGAACAGCCAGCGCCACGGCCACGCCGCTTCATTGAGCACGGTGCGTTGCTCCGGCGCCGCATGAGGTCGGTGTTCATAGTAGGAGCGAATCATGGCAATCGACAGTGCCGGCACACTGATCAAAAACAGGTAATGCCAAACCGGCAACACACTGAAGCTTGCGATAAACAGCAGCATCACTCCTGTCATCAAGCCGTGACTCAACCACATCAGCCAGGCCTGTCGCTCGCCTGCTCTGAGGCGTTGCAGCTCTTCACCGGCCAGCGTCAGCAAGGCCAGCGGTGCCCCCAGGGCAAAGCGGCCGAGCACGGTTTTGTTCAGCCAGTGCAGGCTACGCACCAGCGGTGAGCTGCCCTGCCACTGCCCGGCACTCAGGTAACGGCTTTCCGGATCACGACCGGGKATGGTCAGGTCCTCGTCGCGGTGATGCAGCAAATGGCTATCGCGATACAAGGTGTACGGATACCAGACGGCAAACGGTGCGTAGCCAAGGATTTTGTTCAGGGTTGGCCAGCGCGTGGGATGACCGTGCAGCAGTTCGTGTTGCACGGATAGCCACAACACCAGCAATGGAATCAGCAACAGAGTGCTCCACCACAAACCCAACCGATGGCTGTTCAACACAATGCCAAACCAGGCGCCGTACACACCGATCAACAGCAACCAGGTCGGCCACTCGGTACGCGCGGTGAAGCGTCGGCGCAGGGTTTCTATTTCTTCCTGGTGGGCGCTATCAAAGTAATGGGGCATGGCGTTGCTCAGATCGGGGACCAATCCCCTTCTGTGCAATGGCCTTGGGAAATATTGCAGATTATTTTCAGGAGGATCGCTCCCATGGTGCATGGGAGCGATCGATCAACGCGGGATCAGTGACCGAACACGCCGACCTTTTTGGCCTTCTTGTCCGCGCGCTTTTCAATGGCGGTTTTCACTGGTTTCTTTTTCGCCGCTTTCTTTGAATCCAGACCTTTGGACATGATGCGTACTCCACTCATGGGGATGTGAGAACAGGTATACACCTATCCCGGCGCGTGCGTTCTTTTATAATAGTCCGCTTTGCACACCGACAGTCCGAGACCATGCCCGATACCCAATTCACCCTGCTCGACGAGCCGTTATGGCCATTGATGAACAAGTTCTATCGCGCTCACCAATCGTCGATGAAAGCCGTGCGCGATGCGCAGTTGTGGGTGGCCCGGCGTGACCAGATTGTTGCCGTGCTGTGTTTGCGTCCGGTGTCCGGCGGGCATTGGCTGACCGGGTTGTTTGTCGATCCGGAGTGTCGCGAACAAGGGATTGCCGCCGGGTTGATTGCGGCTGCGGTGAAGGATTGCGAACAGCCGGTGTGGTTGTTCTGTCATCCGGATTTGCGAGAGTTTTATGAGCGACGCGGATTTGCTTTCGATCCGCCGATGCCTTACGCGATGGTTGAACGCTTGAGCCGCTATGCGCGTAGCAAGCCGATGATTGCGATGGGGTTGGCGCCCTAAATCTGTAGGAGCGAGCCTGAACGCGATGGCGGTGTGTCAGTCACCATCAATGCTGACTGTTAGACCGCTTTCGCGAGCAGGCTCGCTCCTACAGGTTTTACGGCGGCTTTAGTCGTCCGCGTTGGGGTCCAGGTCCGGGAACATAACCTCGGTGAAGCCAAACTTGCTGAAGTCGGTAATGCGCGACGGGTACAGGCGGCCGATCAGGTGATCACACTCATGCTGCACCACCCGCGCATGAAACCCCGAAGCAAAACGCACGATGGGTTGGCCCTTGGGGTCGACGCCTTCGTAGCGAATCTGCTGGTAACGCTGCACCGCGCCGCGCAGTCCCGGTACCGACAAACAGCCTTCGAAGCCCTCTTCCAGAATCGGGCTCAGCTGCGTGATCAACGGGTTGATCAGGATCGTCTGTGGCACAGCCTCGGCATCCGGATAACGCTCGCTGTGCTCGAAACCGAAGATCACCAGTTGCAGGTCGACGCCGATCTGCGGAGCAGCGAGGCCAACGCCACCCACACTCTCCATAGTCTGGAACATGTCATCGATCAGTTGCCACAGCTCGGGGCTGTCGAACATTTCGGCCGGCACTGGCGGGGCAATGCGCAGCAGGCGTTCATCGCCCATTTTCAGAATTTCACGAATCATGATCAGGTTTCGTCAATGGTCGGTTTGTGTGAGTGATCGCGGCCCAGTCCCGACACGTGGTGCTTTTCCTCATGGACGGGACCATGCTCGCCAGCCACTTTTTCGCCGGGGTCCTTGCCCTCTCGCGACATGTGCTCGATCACCGCGTTCATCTCCGCGCCCAGCAGCAGCACCGCTGCGGAAATGTAGAAGTACAGCAACAGCACGATGATCGCACCGATACTGCCATACATGGCGTTGTAGTTGGCGAACTCCTTGACGTACAAACCGAAGCCCAGGGAAGCGATGATCCACACCACCACCGCCAGCACCGAGCCTGGGGTGATGAAGCGGAATTCCTGTTTGACGTCGGGCATGACGTAGTAGATCAACGCCACCGCGACCATCATCAGAATCACGATCACCGGCCAGCGCGCGATGGTCCAGAGCGTGACGATAAAGTTCTCAAGGCCGACTTGCGCAGCGATCCACTCCATCACCTGCGGCCCGAGCACCATCAGCGCTGCGGCGATCAGCAGCATGCCGGCAATGCCGACGGTGTAGATGATCGACAACGGAAAGCGTTTCCACAGCGGGCGCCCTTCTACCACGTCGTAGGCAGCGTTCATCGCGCTCATCATCAGCCGCACACCGGCGGACGCGGTATACAGCGCAATCACGATACCCACCGACAGCAACCCACCCTTGGACTGCTGAAGCTGGTCGATCACCGGGTTGACCTGCTCCAGCGCCTGGGGCGGCAATACGAGTTCCGATTGCAGGCGCAACCAGGAGAAAAAATCCGGCAGGTGCAGGAAGCCGATCAGGGCAATCAGGAACAGGATGAACGGAAACAGCGAAAACAGCATTTGATAGGCCAGCGCCGAGGCATAGGTCGACATCTCGTCGGCGACGAACTCAGTGACCGTGCGCATCATCACACGGTGCAGGGGCAAGCCTCTCATGTCCGGAAAAATCATTCGCGTCTCCATTCGCCGCATACGGATTTGGGTGGAAGTCGTGGCGACTCAGGGGCCGATTTCTTTCATCAAGGTAGCCCAGATGGCGACTTTGAAACAATTTCAATGCGCAAGTTCAGGCTGACACAAAAACGGCCATCTGAAGATGGCCGCGTCTTCTTTTCATTAAAGGCATTTCAACGAAGGAMAGTCGTTACACAAGGTTGACCGGGGGCTTTTGCAGGGAGTTTCATTTAATTTCACCACGACATTTCATCGTTCAGTGCAGGTTGCGCTTTATGTTTGCGGGCCAACCCCTGAGAATGCGCAACACATTCAGGCCATGGCGCTGAAGATCCAATCCCGTAGGAATGTTATGAAACTCGATAAAAAGCAGGCCATTGCCCGCAGAAACCAGGAACTCGGCGGTGCTGTGCTTGGCGTCAACAACTGCCACTTCGCCGAACTGAACCGTAACCGCAACATCTGGTGGTTCGACCTCCCGGTGACGCGCCTTGCAATCGGTCAGTACGAGTGGATTCACCTGCTGATGCACACCCCGGACACCGACGAACTGCTGCACCTGAAAGTGCCGACCGTGTTCCTGCGCGAGAAGCTCGAAGGCCTGGTGGTGCGCAATGAAGGCAAGCGCAAGGCGGCATTGAGCCTGGAACTGAGCGCCGACAAAGACTCCTTCCTGCAGGACATGCGCCCGGCGGGCACCAACGTCAACTTCGCGCCGTTTCGCTTGTAGGAGCCGGCTTGCTGGCGATKGCGGTATATCTGACGCATCAATGTTGACTGATACCCCGCCATCGCCAGCAAGCCGGCTCCTACAGGTCGTCTACCTGTGTCAGGCGTCAACAAAAAGCCCCGCATCGGCGGGGCTTCTTGTTTTACGCGGTGGCTTTCTTCGCGTTGATCTTCTTCAGCTCTTCATCGCGCAGTTCACGACGCAGGATCTTGCCGACGTTGGTGGTCGGCAGTGCATCGCGAAACTCCACGGAACGCGGGACCTTGTAGCCGGTGACGTTGGCGCGCATGTGCTCCATCACCTGTTCCTTGGTCAGGGTCACGCCCGGCTTGGCAACGATGAAAATCTTGATCGCCTCGCCCGACTTCTCGTCCGGTACACCGATGGCCGCGCATTGCAGCACACCCGGCAGGGTAGCCAGCACGTCTTCGAGTTCGTTCGGATACACGTTGAAACCGGACACCAGGATCATGTCTTTCTTGCGATCGACAATACGCATGTAGCCATCGGGCTGGATCAGCGCGATGTCACCGGTCTTCAACCAGCCTTCGCTGTCGAGGATCTCATCGGTGGCCTCCTGGCGCTGCCAGTAGCCTTTCATGACCTGTGGGCCTTTCACGCACAGCTCGCCGATTTCGCCCATCGGTTGCTCGACACCGGCATCATTGATCACTTTGCACAGGGTCGACGGCACCGGAATGCCGATGGTGCCGATCTGGATATTCTGGATCGGGTTGACTGTCGCCACCGGGCTGGTTTCGGTCATGCCGTAACCTTCGCAGATGGCGCAACCGGTCACCGCTTTCCAGCGCTCGGCCGCGGCCAATTGCAGGGCCATGCCGCCCGACAAGGTGACTTTCAGCGCGGAGAAGTCCAGTTTGCGGAAGCCTTCGTTGTTGCACAGGGCTACGAATAGAGTGTTAAGACCGACGAAGCCGCTGAACTTCCACTTCGACAGTTCCTTGACCATCGCCGGCAGGTCACGCGGGTTGC
This sequence comes from Pseudomonas sp. P5_B3, assembly GCF_056400405.1. Taxonomy (NCBI): domain Bacteria; kingdom Pseudomonadati; phylum Pseudomonadota; class Gammaproteobacteria; order Pseudomonadales; family Pseudomonadaceae; genus Pseudomonas; species Pseudomonas sp. P5_B3. The sequence goes on from NZ_JBFULI010000020.1 coordinate 79,068, forward strand.
TGATCAGGATGTTGTGGTTGCCGATCAGCATCATCGCCATGCAATGAAAGGTGAACGCATAGATGTGATACAGCGGCAGCGGTGTGATCAGGATCTCGCAACCTTCATTGAGGTTGGAACCCATCAGCGCCTTGCACTGCAGCATGTTCGCCACCAGGTTGCGGTGGGTCAGCATCGCGCCCTTGGCCACGCCGGTGGTGCCGCCGGTGTATTGCAGCACCGCGACATCGCCGCTGGCCGGGTTGGCTTCCGCCACTGGCTGGCCCAGGCCCTTGCTCAGCACTTCATTGAACTTGACGGCTTTTGGCAAGTGATAGGCCGGCACCATCTTCTTCACGTACTTGATGACGCTGTTGATCAGCAGACGCTTGAGCGGCGGCAGCAGGTCGGCGACTTCGGTGACGATCACGTGCTTGACGCCGGTTTTCGGCACCACGGTTTCTGCCAGGTGCGCCATATTGGCCAGGCAGACCAGGGCCTTGGCACCGGAGTCGTTGAATTGGTGTTCCATTTCCCGCGCGGTGTACAGCGGGTTGGTGTTGACCACGATCAGCCCGGCGCGGATCGCGCCGAAGACGGCTACCGGGTACTGCAACACGTTGGGCAGTTGCACGGCGATTCGATCGCCAGGCTGCAAGTCGGTATGCTGTTGCAGGTAAGCGGCAAACGCACCGGACAATTCGTACAGTTCACCGTAGGTGAGTGTCTTGCCCAGGTTGCTGAATGCCGGCTTGTTGGCGAAGCGTTGGCAGGATTGCTTCAACACTGCCTGAATATTCGGATACTCGTCTGGATTGATATCAGCAGCAATCCCAGCTGGGTACTTATCCTTCCAAAAGTCTTCGATCATGGAAGCCCACTCCTCAGCAACGCGAATTCAGCACCGCATTTGATGCGATTATTATTGGTGTTTGGTCATTGGTGAATCTGGCTGATAGAAGGCCGAGAAGTCACAAAGCGCGCCGAGAGTAGCAGCTTTGCCAGGGGTCGACCAGAGCCAAAAGCGGCCTCTACGGTCACGATTGTGACTCAAGACTATCGATTGGTCATTTTAGAGCAAAAATTCTATACATCCCCGAAAGCCCCGAAAATCGGGGCTTTCGCGCTAAAACTGTAGGAGCGAGCTTGTTCCGGGCGGCGTTCCGACGAAAAACGTCCGGACAACGCGATCATTCAAACAGGGCGCGTTATCGTTGACGTCCATCGCGAGCGAGCTCGCTCCTACAGGGATCAGCCATTCATCGATCAGGCGATATCCCGCAACTCCCGCCGCAGGATCTTGCCCACCGGCGTCATCGGCAACGACTCACGCAGCACGATGTGCTTCGGTACCTTGTACGCCGTGAAATTCTCCTTGCAGTAAGCCTTCAACTCTTCAAGGCTGACCCCAGCTTCACGGGCCACCACAAACAGCTTCACCGCCTCCCCCGACCGCTCGTCGGGCACACCGATGACCGCACAGTTGGCGACTTTCGGGTGGGCCATCACCACGTCTTCGATCTCGTTCGGGTACACGTTGAAACCCGAGACAATGATCATGTCCTTCTTGCGATCGACGATGCGCACGAAACCGTCCGGATCGATCACCGCAATGTCACCGGACTTGAACCAGCCCTCGGCATCCAGCACTTCGGCCGTGGCATCGGGTTTCTGCCAGTAGCCCTTCATGATCTGCGGGCCTTTGATGCACAACTCGCCGCGTTCGCCCAAAGGTTGCTCGACGCCGTCATCACTGATGACTTTCAGCGTGGTGCCCGGCACCGGCATGCCGACCGTGCCGATCCGCGATTGATCGCCGTAGGGGTTGGTGCAGGCCACCGGCGAAGTTTCGGTCAGGCCGTAACCTTCGGTAATGCGGCATCCCGTCAGTTGCTCCCAACGCTCGGCAGTGGCCTTGACCAGCGCAGTACCGCCGGAGTTGGTGAGCTTGAGGCTGGAGAAGTCCAGGGTCTTGAAGTCCGGGTGGTCCATCAGCGCGACGAACAACGTGTTGAGCCCCAGCAACGCCGAGAACCGCCAGTTCTTCAGCTCCTTGATGAAGCCGGCGATGTCACGCGGATTGGTGATCAGCACGTTGTGGTTGCCCGTCACCATCATGCACATGCAGTTCGCTGTGAAGGCATAGATGTGGTACAGCGGCAGCGGCGCGATCATCACCTCCTGGCCTTCGCGCAGCAGCGGCTGACCGTCGCTGGCCGACTGGCTGAGGCAGGCCCGTGCCTGTTGCATGTTCGCCACCAGGTTACCGTGGGTCAGCATCGCGCCCTTGGCCAGGCCGGTGGTGCCACCGGTGTATTGCAGCACGGCGATGTCGTCAAGGCCGACGCTCAGCGGCTTGATACCCAGGCCACGGCCCATGTGCAACGCACTCTTGAAAGAAATGGCCTGGGGCAAGGAATAGTCCGGGACCATTTTCTTGACCTTGCTGACCATGGTGTTGACCAGCCACCCCTTGGCGGTGGGCATCAGGTCGCCCATCTTCGCTTCGATCAGGTACTGGATATCGGTGTCGGGGAGCACTTCCTGGACTTTCTGGCCGAACATGTTCAGGTACACCAGCGCCCGGGCGCCGGAATCCTTGAACTGGTGACGCATTTCCCGCGCGGTGTACAGCGGGTTGGTGTTGACCACGATCAACCCGGCGCGCAAGGCACCGAACACGGCAATCGGGTAATGCAGGACGTTGGGCATCTGCACCGCGATGCGGTCACCCGGCACCAGATCGGTGTGGGCTTGCAGGTAGCCGGCGAAGGCAGCGCTCTGGCGTTCCAGTTCGGCGTAGGTCAGGGTCACGCCCATGTTGCTGAACGCCGGGCGGTCAGCAAACTTCTTGCAGGAACGCTCGAACACCTCGATCACCGACTTGTAGGTTCCCAGATCGATATCCAGGGGCACGCCGGCCGGGCGTTTGTCATTCCAGAAATCAGGTTGCATTGTTGTTGTCCTCTTTACCTGAATCTATCCGGGGCCACTTTTCTGTCATTTTTCAAAAAAAATGCAAAAAGCGGAGCTTCACGGACACTAGCAGTTATGACGTAGCAGGCAAATATGCCCCCAGCCGTCATTGACCGTATGAATCTTTCTGCCGTGGCGTAGGCTGATCAGACGCCCAGCCAAGGATGCGCTATAAACTGCAACGAGCTGTTTGCGACCAGGCAGCCTCATGCAAAGGAACCGCCATGATCCATGACACTTTCTGGCTGACCACGAGCGACCACAGCCGCCTCTTCGTCAACCAGTGGCTACCCGACGGCAGCCTCAAGGCAATGATTCTGCTGGCCCACGGCATGGCCGAACACAGCGGTCGCTACGGCCCCCTGGCGGAAAAACTCTGTGAACAGGGCTATGGCGTGTGCGCGCCGGACCTGCGTGGACATGGCAAAACTGCCGAAAACGGGACCCTCGGGCATTTCGCCGATGATGATGGCTGGTGCAAGGTCGTCAGCGACCTGGCCTGCCTCAACCAGCACATCGGCCAGCAGCACCCTGGCGTACCTATCATGCTGCTCGGCCATAGCATGGGCAGTTACATCACCCAGGCCTATCTGCTGCACCACAGTGCCAGCCTGCACGGGGCAATCCTCAGCGGCTCGAACTTCCAGCCCGTGGCGCTTTATCGCGCGGCACGGCAAATCGCCCGTCTCGAACGCCTGCGCCAGGGTCGCAAAGGACGCAGCGCATTGATCGAATGGCTGTCGTTCGGCTCCTTCAACAACAAATTCAAACCGGCACGCACGCCGTTCGACTGGCTCAGCCGTGATCCGGCGCAGGTCGATCTGTACGTCAACGACCCGCTCTGCGGTTTTCGCTGCACCAATCAACTGTGGATCGATTTGCTCGGCGGCTTGCAGCAAATCAGCAAAGCGTCCAATCTCGCCCAGATCGACCCGGGCCTGCCGCTGCTGGTGATTGGCGGCGAATGTGATCCGGTGAGCGAAGGCAAACGTCTCAAGGATCTGGCCGACGCGTTGCGGGCGGCCGGCAGCCAGCACCTGCAATTGACCGTTTACCCGCAGGCGCGGCACGAACTGTTCAATGAGAGCAACCGCGATGAAATCATCGCCGATGTTCTGAACTGGATCGCACAGGCCTTGAGCACTCCTCGGCCACACCGATCCGAATAGTTTTTTGTGGATTTTTTAATTCGTCACAGGAATCGAGACAGATGACCCAGGTTACCAACACCCCTTACGAAGCCCTCGAAGTCGGCCAGACCGCCAGTTACAGCAAGACCGTCGAAGAGCGCGACATCCAGTTGTTCGCCGCGATGTCCGGCGATCACAACCCGGTGCACCTGGATGCCGACTACGCCGCCAGCACCATGTTCAAGGAGCGCATCGCCCACGGCATGTTCAGCGGTGCGTTGATCAGCGCAGCGGTCGCCTGCGAACTGCCTGGACCGGGGACTATCTACCTCGGCCAGCAAATGAGCTTTCAGAAACCGGTGAAGATCGGCGACACCCTGACCGTGCGCCTGGAAATCCTCGAAAAACTGCCGAAATTTCGCGTACGCATTGCCACCCGCGTGTTCAACCAGCGCGATGAACTGGTGGTGGATGGCGAGGCGGAAATCCTCGCGCCACGCAAGCAACAGAGCGTGACCTTGACCACGCTGCCGGCGATCAGCATCGGCTAACCCTCTGTGGCGAGGGGCTTGTCGGAATGCCTGTATTTTCCAGACTGACTGAATCAAGACGATCGATCGATGAATCCTGAAAAGCTCGAACTGCTGATCACCCGCGAAATGCCCTTCGGCAAGTACAAGGGTCGAATCATTGCCGACTTGCCCGGCCCTTACCTGAACTGGTTCGCCCGGGAGGGCTTCCCTCACGGCGAGTTGGGTGGCCTGCTGGCCCTGATGCAGGAAATCGACCACAACGGTTTGTCGGACTTGCTCGAACCGCTGCGCGCCAAACACGGCAAACCGGCTCCGCGCCACTGAACACCTACCGAGTGCCCCATGCCCGACAACACCCGCCGCGCCCGTGATGAAGCCTTCTGGCAAACCTTTGCCGACCGCTACGATGTCGAACCCGGTCCGCTCAACCTGGAGAACGGTTACTTCGGGCGCATGTCGCGCACGGTGGTCGAGGAATACCAGCGCAACATCGAGCTGATCAACCGCAGCAATTCGGTCTATGTGCGCCAGCGCTTCGAACAGGGCGACAGCCTGAAGATCCGCGCGCAACTGGCCAGGTTGATCGGCGTACCCGCCGACAGCATCGCCCTGACCCGCAACGCGTCGGAAGGTTTGCAGTCGCTGATCCGCAATTACAACCGGCTCCAACCCGGCGATCAGGTACTGGTTTGCGATCTGGAATACGACACGGTCAAAGGCGCCATGCATTGGCTGGCGCGTAATCGTGGTGTCGAAGTGATCGAGATCGAACACGCACACCCGGCAACCTTCGACAGCCTGCTCAATACCTACCGCGAAACCTTCGCACGACACCCACGGCTGAAGCTGATGGCCCTGACCCACGTCACCCATCGCACGGGCCTGGTGATGCCGGTGCAGGCGATTGCAGTCGCGGCAAAGGAACACGGCATCGACGTCATCCTCGACGGTGCCCATGCCCTCGGCCAGCTCGAATTCGACCTGGCCGAGTTCGGTATCGCCTTCGCCGGCTACAACCTGCACAAGTGGATCGGCGCACCGCTGACGCTCGGCTTTATCTACATCGACCCCGAACGCCTGGCCGATATCGACCCGGACATGGGCGAAATGCATTTTCCACCCACTGACATTCGCGCCCGTACCTCGTACAGCACCCCGAACATCCCGGCGCTGCTGACCCTGCCGCTGGTGCTCGAAGAACATTGGGCGATGGGGGGTGCTGCGGCCAAGGGTTCTCGGCTCAACTACCTGCGCAACCTGTGGGTCCGCCCCGTGCGCGAACTACCGGGCATCGAAGTCCTGACCCCGGACGACCCGCGACTGTACTGCGGCATCACGTCCATGCGTTTCATCGCACAGACCGATCAGCAGGCGATGGTCGAGCGGCTGCTCAAGGACTACAACCTGTTCACCGTGGTACGCACTGGCGCGGCGTGCGGCCCGTGCATCCGCATCACTCCGGGGCTGACCACCACCGCCGAGCACATGACGCGGCTGACCACGGCGCTGGCGCAATTGTGCTGACCTGTAGGAGCGAGCCTGCTCGCGAAAAACTTCCAGGCACCGCTGGCTATCGGGTTCCCGCGTTATCGTTCACGACCATCGCGAGCGAGCTCGCTCCTACAGGTATTAATTGCCTCAACTTTTCGCGGGCAAAAAAAAACGGTGCACCGACCAAGTGCACCGTAAAGCCGTAGAACACACAACGAGGTGTAGGGTGAAGCGATCAGTCCAGCAGCGCCAAAGCCTCGGCGGTGCATTCCTGAATGCGGGCCCAGTCGCCGTTCTTGATCCACTCCGGATCGAGCATCCAGCTACCGCCCACGCACATGACGTTTTTCAACGCCATGTAGCTCTTGATATTGGCCGGGCCCACGCCGCCGGTCGGGCAGAATTTCACTTCGCCGAACGGGCCGCCCAAAGCCTTGATGGCCGCGACGCCGCCGCTGACTTCCGCCGGGAACAACTTGAAACGGCGGTAACCCAGACCGTAGCCTTCCATGATGCCCGAGGCATTGCTGATGCCCGGCAACAGTGGAATCGGGCTGGCGACGCTGGCTTCCAGCAGGTCACGAGTGATGCCCGGCGTGACGATGAACTGCGAGCCCGCCGCTTCCGCCGCCGCCAGCATGTGGCGATCGAGCACGGTGCCGGCACCGGTCACCAGCTCCGGACGCTGCTCACGCAGGATCTGGATGGCCTTGAGGCCGAATTGCGAACGCAGGGTCACTTCCAGAGCCGTCAGGCCACCAGCCGCGAGGGCGTCGGCCAACGGCAGAACGTCCTGCTCGCGGGCGATGGTGATCACCGGCAGGATCCGCGCTTTCGCGCAAATGCTGTCGATCAGGGCAACTTTGTCCGCCATGGAAACGGTCGGGGATGGGTTTGTCATAGCGGCTGTTCCTTGGCTCATGGGCACCAGTAAATCTCTAACGTGGGTTGCAGAAACGCGCGAATCGGCAGTGCGGCGACATCGTCACCGGCCAGTGCGGTACTCAGGGTGGTCAGCTTGGACTGACCGGAAATCGATAGAACCTTATGCCTGGCCGAGGCCAGCAGCGCCCGGCTCATGGTCAGGCGCTGATGCGGCACGGTCGGCGCCAGCATCGGCCAGCAGCGACGGACACCATCGGCCTGCAATGCCTCGGCAAGGTTCGGGCTGTTGGGGAACAGCGACGCGGTGTGGCCGTCATCGCCCATGCCGAGGATCAGCACGTCGATCACCGGCAACTCGGACAACAAACGGTCAGCCTGCTCCGCCGCCTGTTCAAGGTTGGCACTGGCGCTGTACAGGCTCAGGAACTGCGCCTTGGCCGCCGGGCCTTGCAGCAGGTAACGCTTGATCAGACCCGCGTTGCTGTCCGCATGCTCCACCGGCACCCAGCGCTCATCGGCCAGGCTGACGACCACGTTCGGCCAGTCCAGCGCCTGTTTGGCCAGGTGCTGAAAAAACGCCACCGGACTGCGGCCACCGGAAACCACCAGGGTCGCAGTGCCCCGGGCTTCGATCGCGTCGCTCAGTTTTTTCGCCACGTTCAGCGCCAGGCTTTCGGCCAGCAGCACCGGGCTCTTGAACGCATGGGCGCTGACGCCCTGCGGCAGTTTCAAATCAGATATCGCCATACCACGACCTCCCGTCCCGCGTGATCAGAGCAATCGAGCTCATCGGCCCCCAGGACCCGGCCGCGTACGGCTTGGGCGCATCACCGGATTTTTTCCACCCGGCGATCAACTGGTCACACCACTTCCACGCGGCTTCGATTTCATCTTTACGGACAAACAGGTTCTGATTGCCGCGCATCACTTCCAGCAACAACCGCTCGTAGGCATCGGGAATCCGTGCGCTGCTCCAGGTGTCGGAAAAATTCAGCTGCAATGGGCCGCTGCGCAGCTGCATGCCTTTGTCCAGGCCTTGATCTTTGGTCATCACGCGCAAGGAAATGCCTTCGTCCGGCTGCAGGCGGATAATCAGCTTGTTGCTGATTTGCAGGCGCTGCTCGGGAGCGAAAATGTAGTGCGACGGTTCCTTGAAGTGGATGACGATCTGCGACAGCTTCTGCGGCATGCGCTTGCCGGTACGCAGGTAAAACGGCACGCCGGCCCAGCGCCAGTTGCGGATGTCGGCACGCAGGGCGACAAAGGTTTCGGTATTGCTCTGGGTGTTGGAGTTGGGTTCTTCCAGGTACCCCGGTACCGCTTTGCCTTCGCTGTAGCCGGCGATGTACTGGCCGCGCACCACCTGGGTGGTCAGGCCTTCCGGGCTGATCGGCGCCAGGGCCTTGAGCACTTTGACTTTCTCGTCGCGGATGCTGTCGGCGGACAGGTCGGCCGGCGGGTCCATGGCGATCAGGCAGAGCAGTTGCAGCAGGTGGTTCTGGATCATGTCGCGCAGCTGGCCGGCCTTGTCGAAGTAACCCCAGCGGCCCTCGATGCCGACCTGCTCGGCCACGGTGATTTCCACATGGGAAATGTAATTCTGGTTCCACTGGGTTTCGAACAGGCTGTTGGCGAAACGCAGGGCGATCAGGTTCTGGACGGTTTCCTTGCCCAGATAATGGTCGATGCGGTAGGTGCGGTTCTCCGGGAAGAACTGCGCCACGGCGTCGTTGACCTTGCGCGAGGATTCCAGGTCCGAACCGATGGGCTTTTCCAGCACCACGCGGGTGTTTTCTGCCAGACCGACCTTGGCCAGGTTCTCGCAAATCGCGCCATACACGGCGGCAGGGGTCGCAAAGTAGGCGATGACCCGCTGCGAACTGCCGGCGGATTCGGCCAGGGCCACATAATCTTCGGTGTTGAGGAAGTCGACGTGCAGGTAGCTCAGGCGCGCCAGGAAACGCTCGAGCACGGCTTCGTCCAGCTCTTTGGCACCGACATAGCGGCGCAGCTCGGAGGTGATGAACGCCAGGTGTTCCTGCTCGCTGCCCGGTTCACGGGCCAGCGCGATGATGCGCGTGTCCTCGTGCAAGAGGCCTGCACCGTCGAGTTGATAAAGGGCGGGAAACAGCTTGCGCAAGGCCAGATCGCCAAGGGCGCCGAACAAGGCAAAGGTGCACGGTTCAACCGTAATCGAGAGCATGATGTTTGTTCTTTTATCAAGTTAAGCTACAAATACCTTTTTTTAAGGCATCACTCAAGGGAAAATGTAGTAATAACCACAACATTTTCGCAAAATACAGATTCCGAGTGGTGGTCGGTCGGAGCCATCAGTAGGATAGGCCACCGTGACGGGCCTCACCAAAGGCCCTTTTTGCATTAGCCGCGCGCCTATCGGCGCAGGCGTAAAGGATACTTATATGGACCGCGTGCGAAATTTACTGGAGCAAATCCAGAATCGCCTTGAAGAGCTGAACAAGGCCGAACGCAAAGTCGCCGAGGTAATCCTGCTCAACCCGCAGCAGGCCACCCGCTTCAGCATCGCCGCCCTCGCCCAGGCCGCCTCGGTCAGCGAACCGACGGTCAACCGTTTCTGCCGTTCGTTCGGCGTCAGCGGCTACCCCGAGCTCAAGCTGCAACTGGCCCAGAGCCTGGCCAGTGGCGCCGCCTATGTCAGCCGCGCGGTGGAAGCCGACGATAATCCGGAGGCCTACACCCAGAAGATCTTCGGCAGCGCCATTGCCTCGCTGGACAGCGCCTGCCAGGCACTGGACCCGAACCTGATCAGCCGCGCCGTCGACCTGCTGATCCAGGCGCGGCAGATCCACTTCTTCGGCCTCGGCGCCTCGGCCCCGGTGGCACTGGATGCGCAGCACAAGTTCTTCCGTTTCAACCTTGCCGTCACGGCCCACGCGGATGTGCTGATGCAGCGCATGATTGCCTCGGTGGCCCATACCGGCGAGTTGTTCGTGATCATTTCCTACACCGGTCGCACCCGCGAACTGGTGGAAGTGGCGCGCATCGCCCGGGAAAACGGCGCCTCGGTGCTCGGCTTGACCGCGGAAAACTCGCCGCTGGCCAAGGCCAGCACCCTGAGCCTGAACATCCCGCTGCCGGAAGACACCGACATCTACATGCCGATGACTTCGCGGATCATCCAGTTGACCGTGCTGGACGTGCTCGCCACCGGCATGACCTTGCGCCGGGGCGTGGATTTCCAGCCGCATTTGCGCAAGATCAAGGAGAGTTTGAATGCGAGCCGGTATCCGGTGGGGGATGAGTTTAATTGATCCAGTATTTGTACTGACCGTCCTGGCCTCATCGCGAGCAAGCTCGCTCCCACAGGGGAATGCG
>NZ_JBFULI010000021.1:0-86418 GCF_056400405.1 Pseudomonas sp. P5_B3
GGTTCGGGGTAGAACAACAGCGAGCTGCAACCGTTCAAGACCAGGAGAAGGCAGAGGATGCCGAGGGTTCTCATCCGGTGAAACCTCGCAAAAAATGGATTGGAACACAATCCCCTGTGGGAGCGAGCTTGCTCGCGATGGCGGCATAACATTCAACATGGGTGCAAGCTGACAGATCGCTATCGCGAGCAAGCTCGCTCCCACAGGGGATTGTGTTCCAATCCATTTTTTGCGAGGTTTCACCGGATGAGAACCCTCGGCATCCTCTGCCTTCTCCTGGTCTTGAACGGTTGCAGCTCGCTGTTGTTCTACCCCGAACCCGGCCAGTTGTTCACTCCGGAAAAGGCCGGGCTCGAATACCGCACCATCACCCTGACCACCGCCGATAGCCTCAAGCTGAATGCGTGGTGGCTGCCGGCGAAGAAGGGTGTCGAGGTCAAAGGCACGGTGCTGCACCTGCACGGCAACGGCGGCAACCTGCCCATGCACCTCGGCGGCAGTTTCTGGTTGCCGAAAAATGGTTACCAGGTGTTGCTTGTGGACTATCGCGGTTACGGCTTGTCCGAAGGCGAACCGAGCTTGCCGGCGATCTATCAGGACATCGACGCCGCATTCGCCTGGCTGGACAAGGCGCCGCAGGTCAAGGGCAAGCCGTTGATCCTGCTCGGCCAGAGCCTTGGTGGCTCGATGGCCGTGCATTACCTGGTCCAGCACCCGGAACGGCAGAAACAACTCAAGGCCATCGTCCTCGATGGTGTCCCCGCCAGTTACCGCAGCGTGGGCCGGTTTGCCCTGAGCACCTCGTGGTTGACCTGGCCATTCCAGGTGCCGTTGTCGTGGCTGGTGCCCGACGGCGACAGCGCGATCAACTCCATGGCGCAACTCAAGGATGTGCCGAAACTGCTCTACCACAGCATCGATGATCCGATCGTGCCTCTTTCCAACGGCATCCGACTGTATCAAGCTGCGCCGCCGCCGCGGGTGCTGCAACTGACCCGTGGTGGTCATGTGCAGACGTTCGCCAACCCGGTCTGGCGCAAGGTCATGCTGCGTTATCTCGATGACCCGCAGCATTTCAACGGCCTGCGCCGGTTGGGTGAAATCCCCAACTACCCGGCACCCCCGAATTCAGAAACCGAACCACCAGAGAGTCCGCAATGAGTGAAGAACGTAACGCCATCCCGCTGATCATCACCGGTATCTGCAGCATCCTCGGCACCGTCGGCGCCCTGTGGTGGTACGGCTACCTGCACTTTGCCAAGCCTGAGGATGCGTTGCTGCTCAACGAATTCACCATGCTCAAGACCATTCCGGGCGAAGACTACAAAGTCTCCCTGGAACCGGCCGCCCAAGTGGCGCAGTGCATTGATGGGGTGCTGGTGCTGTTCGACATGGAACAGAAAGGCCTGACCGGCGTGCTGGTCGATGGCAAGAAAAAAGCCGTGCGCTGCATGGGGCAGGAAACGCCGCAGAAGCTGGAGCCGTAAGCTAAATCTGTGGCTATCAAAATCCCTTTGTGGGAGCGAGCTTGCTCGCGATGATGGCCTGACATTCAACACATGTGTTGTCTGACACTCCGCCATCGCGAGCAAGCTCGCTCCCACAGGTATTGTGTTGTGGCTGATTATTGGGTGTAAGAACTCACCGCCGAACGCGGCATCACTGGCTGACTGTCATTGGAAATGGTCACCTCCACCCGACGGTTCATCGCCCGACCCGAGGTACTGCTGTTATCCGCCACTGGGTACTCTTTGCCGTAACCCTGGGCGACGATCCGCGCCGGATCAACGCCCATCTTCACCAGCGCAGCACGTACGGAGCCTGCGCGACGTTCCGACAGCGACTGGTTGTGCGACGCCGTACCGGTGCTGTCGGTATAGCCCTCGACAATCACTTTGCGCTCGGGGTTTTCCTGTAGGTACTGCGCCAGTTTGTTGATGTTCGCCAGGCCGTTGGCTTTCAGCTCGGCCTTGTCGGTGGCGAACAGTACATCCCCGAAGGTCACCAGCGTCCCGCGATCGGTTTGCCTGGCGTTGAGGCTGTCCTTCAACTGTTTTATCTGCTGGTCCCGGGCGTCGAGGCGGGCCTGAGCCCGTTGCGCCGAGGCATCTTTCAGACTGGCCTCTGCGGTGCGCAGGGCGATGGTCTGCTTGGCCACTTCGACGCGCTGGTTGGACAAATAGGCAAGCTGGTCGACCTTGGCGGCGTCCTCCTTGTCCATGTAGGCCTTATCGGCCTTGTCCAGATAGTCGCTGGCTTCCTTGGTTTCCAGCGCCGCGACTTTGCTGGCCTGCGGATCGGCTTGCAGGCCGGTGTAGTTGCTGCGGGCCTGTTCGAGGTTGGCGTTCGGTGGTGTGGAGCAGGCCGCCAGGGCTACGGTGACAGCCAGCAGGGCAGGGATCATCAATTGATTGGGTTTCATGATTTCGTCCTTTTAGTCGAGTGGGAATGCGGGGGTGCCGCGCCGCTTACTGAACGGTGCGCTGGCTTTCCTGACGCAATTCCTGAACGCCTTTCTGCGCGTCCTTCACTGATTGTTCGGCCTTCATCGCCTGGGCCTTACGCTCGGCCACGCGAGCGTCCCACTCGGCCTGTTCGGCGAGCATCCGGGCCTGGTCATATTTCTTGTCGTGCATGGCGATTTCGGCTTGCTTGAGCTTGTCCTGGGCAGATTTCATTTCCACGGCGGCGAACTCGGTGCCGCCGGCGCTGACGGCGTCGTTGACGGCCGATTGGGTGACCGCGTACTGCTCGGTCGGCGGGTTACCGGCGCAGCCGGCCAGGACCAGGCAGCTGCCCAGGGCCAATGCCGCCAGTTTCAGGCTTTGCGAACAGGTAAATGAGGGGGTTCCGGTTCGGGTTTTCATGGTCTTCAACTCCATTGGGCCAATTCCTGAAAAACGTCGAAGTCCACCCTGGGCAAGGTACTGAAACCATCGATTGCGGGGTATTTTGAAACGCTCGTCCCAGGCGTGGTTACTTGGGTTGACCCGAGGCTTTTTTTGAAAGTTCAGAGAAATTAGTCAGCCATTGAAAAAGCCGTGATCGAATGGACAGGGCTCTAAGGCGGGGATTTACATGACGCGAAGCGCTATGCAGGACCTTTTACAGGTCCGTAGAAGCGCAATTTTCGAAGTGAAATACAGGCCAATGTGGGAGCGAGCTCGCTCCCACAGGTACAGCTGAAAATCAGTGCTTCTGTTTGTCGTCAGGCATCGACAAATCGTGCAAATGCCGACGTGACAGCGCCAGAAAGCGCGGGGTCGGTCCAATGTCTTCGTACAGTGGATCGCCTTCTTCATCGGTGGCGACCACGGTCGAGCCTTTGACGTACGGGAAGCTTCTTTCCAGCTCTTCCAGCGCGGCGCCGATCAGGTCGCCGAGCAGTTCTTCGGGATGCCGCTTGGGGTACATCTCGACGAGCGCGGCCAGCCGTGCGGCAGACTCCACGTCCAGATGAATCGAGTAGCCGGTGTCGGTCAGGCGACCTTTGGCGTTTTCTTCCCAGTGGTGGGCAAGCTCGCGGATTTTCATATTGACCTCATTGCGCTCCCGCTCGTGGCAGGCAGGGTGAGTGTCCGGCATTGGCCGGCGACAGCCATTGTGCGGCTTATCTTCAGACTAGCTTCAACAGGCAAGGTTTAAAGTCCCTTCGTCGTCTTGCTTGTAAGAACCCGTCTGGGGCGGCACTCTCTAGGTTCTTAGCCGCCCGGATTTTTGCTGGAGACCTGCTGATGACCGATATTGATGCACGCTTGCGCGAGGATGTTCACCTGCTGGGTGAGCTGTTGGGCAATACCATTCGTGAGCAATATGGCGACGGTTTTCTCGACAAGATCGAGCAGATCCGCAAGGGCGCCAAGGCTGACCGGCGCGGCTCCATGGACGCCGAGCTCAGCGCCAGCCTCAACCAGTTGACCGAAGACGAATTGCTGCCGGTGGCGCGGGCGTTCAACCAGTTTCTCAACCTGGCCAATATCGCCGAGCAATATCAGTTGATTCACCGCCGCGAGGAATCCCAAGAGGCGCCGTTCGAAGCCCGGGTACTGCCGGAGTTGCTCGCGCGTCTGCGCGCCGAGGGGCATGGCGCCGACGCGCTGGCCCGGCAACTGGGTCGGCTGGAGATCGAACTGGTACTTACGGCGCATCCCACCGAAGTTGCACGCCGCACGCTGATCCAGAAGTACGACGCCATCGCCGCGCAACTGGCGGCTCAGGATCACCGCGATCTGACCGGTGCCGAGCGCGAGCAGATCAAGACCACCTTGCAACGCCTGATCGCCGAAGCCTGGCACACCGAGGAAATCCGCCGCACGCGCCCCACGCCGGTGGACGAAGCCAAGTGGGGTTTCGCGGTGATCGAGCATTCGCTGTGGCAGGCCATTCCCAATTATCTGCGCAAGGCCGATCAGGCCCTGCACGCCGCCACCGGCCTGCGCTTGCCATTGGAGGCCGCGCCGATTCGCTTTGCCTCGTGGATGGGCGGCGACCGCGACGGCAACCCGAACGTGACGGCAGCGGTGACCCGAGAGGTTTTACTGTTGGCGCGCTGGATGGCAGCCGATTTGTACCTGCGCGATGTCGATCGCCTGGCCGCTGAGCTGTCGATGCAGCAGGCCAGCGAGGAATTGAAGGCCAAGGCGGGAGACAGCGCCGAACCTTACCGGGCAGTGCTCAAACAGCTGCGCGAACGCCTGCGGGCGACGCGCAACTGGGCACACGCCGCCTTGTCGACGCCAACGCCGGCACCGGTCGACGTGCTGCAAAACAACCGCGAACTGCTCGATCCGCTGGAGCTTTGCTACCACTCTTTGCACGAGTGCGGCATGGGCGTGATCGCCGACGGGCCGTTGCTCGATTGCCTGCGCCGGGCAGTGACGTTCGGACTGTTCCTGGTTCGTCTGGATGTGCGCCAGGACTCGTCGCGGCACACCGCGGCGATGACCGAAATCACCGACTACCTTGGCCTGGGAAGCTACGAGGACTGGAGCGAGGAAGAGCGCATCGCCTTTCTGATGCGCGAATTGAGCAATCGTCGTCCCTTGTTGCCGGCGTACTTCAAACCTGGCGCCGACACCGCCGAGGTCTTGGCGACCTGCCGGGAAGTCGCCGCTGCGCCTGAGGCATCCCTCGGGTCCTACGTGATTTCCATGGCCGGTGCGGCTTCCGATGTACTGGCCGTGCAGTTATTGCTCAAAGAGTCCGGCGTGTTGCGGCCGATGCGCGTGGTGCCGCTGTTTGAAACCCTGGCCGACCTCGACAATGCCGGCCCGGTGATCGAAAAGCTGCTGCTGTTGCCCGGCTATCGCGCGCGCCTGCAAGGGCCGCAGGAAGTGATGATCGGCTACTCCGACTCGGCCAAGGACGCCGGCACCACGGCGGCGGCCTGGGCGCAGTACCGGGCACAGGAACGTTTGGTGGACATCTGTCGTGCGCAGCAAGTGGAACTGCTGTTGTTCCACGGTCGCGGTGGCACCGTGGGGCGAGGCGGCGGCCCGGCCCATGCGGCGATCCTGTCGCAGCCACCGGGTTCGGTGGCGGGGCGTTTCCGCACCACCGAACAGGGCGAAATGATTCGATTCAAATTTGGCTTGCCGGACATCGCCGAACAGAACCTCAACCTGTACCTGGCCGCCGTGCTGGAGGCGACCTTGCTGCCTCCGCCGCCACCTACGCCCGAGTGGCGCCATTTGATGGACGAACTGGCCGCAGACGGTGTCAGTGCTTACCGCGCCGTGGTGCGGGAAAATCCACAGTTCGTTGAGTATTTCCGCCAGTCCACGCCGGAACAGGAGCTCGGTCGTTTGCCACTGGGCAGTCGTCCGGCCAAGCGCCGGGCCGGGGGGATCGAAAGCCTGCGGGCGATTCCGTGGATTTTCGGCTGGACCCAAACGCGCCTGATGCTGCCGGCCTGGCTGGGTTGGGAAGCGGCCCTGAGCAAGGCCCTGGAGCGTGGCGAAGGCGAACTGCTGGGGCAGATGCGTGAGCAGTGGCCGTTCTTCCGCACCCGCATCGACATGCTGGAAATGGTCCTGGCCAAGGCCGATGCCGACATTGCGCGGTCCTACGATGAGCGTCTGGTGGAGCCGAATCTGTTGCCATTGGGTGCGCACTTACGCGACCTATTGTCGCAGGCGTGCGCCATCGTTCTCGGCCTGACCGGGCAGTCGCAGCTGCTGGCACATAGCCCGGCGACCCTTGAGTTCATCCGCTTGCGCAACACCTACCTTGACCCGCTTCATCTATTGCAGGCCGAGTTGCTGGCCCGTTCGCGACAACAGGACGTAGCGCAGGGCAGCCCGGTAGAACAGGCCTTGCTGGTGTCTGTGGCAGGGATTGCCGCCGGTTTGCGAAACACCGGCTAAGATTTTTGCCGTGGGTCAGGCATCCGGCAGGTGAGCCGGGTGCCGCCGTATGACGGGTTGAAAAGTGCTGTCAGGCGACAGTTAATGATGGGGTTGCGACTTGGCAAACCGCGCGCAATGGTCGCAAGAGGCAGCGGTTTCTCCGACTTTTGGCGTCTTGTGTGGGCGCAGCCTGCTGTGTATCTTGATCAGCCTTTGGCCGTTTGGGCGGTCACGACCCTATTTTTGAGATTGGCCCAATGAGGCGAATCTGACGTTATCCATATAAAAAATTGAGGAGCACATCGATGCGCGTCATTCTGCTGGGAGCTCCCGGGGCCGGTAAAGGTACTCAGGCTAAGTTCATCACCGAAAAATTCGGCATTCCGCAAATCTCCACCGGCGACATGCTGCGTGCAGCGGTCAAGGCCGGCACCGAGCTGGGCATCAAGGCCAAGGGCATCATGGATGCCGGTGGCCTGGTGTCCGATGACCTGATCATCGCACTGGTCAAGGACCGCATCGCCCAGTCCGACTGCGCCAACGGTTTCCTGTTCGACGGCTTCCCGCGCACCATTCCCCAGGCTGAAGCCCTGGTGACGGCCGGCGTCGAGCTGGATGCAGTGGTTGAAATCGCCGTCGAAGACGAAGAAATCGTCCAGCGTATCGCCGGTCGCCGCGTTCACGAGGCCAGCGGCCGCGTGTACCACATCGTCTACAATCCGCCGAAAGTGGCCGGTAAAGACGACGTCACCGGTGAAGATCTGGTGCAGCGCAAGGACGACACCGAAGAAACCGTGCGTCATCGCCTGTCGGTCTACCACTCCCAGACCAAGCCGCTGGTGGATTTCTACCAGAAGCTGGCGGCTGCCAATGGCAAGCCGCAGTACAGCCATATCGAAGGCGTCGGTTCGGTTGAAGCAATCACCACCAAGGTACTTGCGGCCCTGAGCTGAAAAGTCTGATCCGCAGCATCATCCACGGCCCGCTTGCGGGCCGTAGTTGTTTATACTGACGCACTTTTTCTGACCTCTCTTGTGGAAACATTGATGAGCACCTTGCTGGCCCTGGACACCGCGACTGAAGCTTGCTCCGTTGCCTTGCTGCATGACGGCAAGGTCACGAGCCATTACGAGGTGATCCCGCGCCTGCATGCGCAGAAGCTGTTGCCGATGATCAAGCAATTGCTGGCCGATGCCGGGACCACCCTGCAAGCGGTCGATGCCATCGCGTTTGGCCGTGGCCCGGGCGCCTTCACCGGCGTACGCATCGCCATCGGCGTGGTGCAAGGCCTGGCGTTTGCCCTGGATCGCCCGGTGTTGCCGGTGTCGAACCTGGCCGTGCTGGCGCAACGTGCGTTGCGCGAACACGGCGCCACTCAGGTGGCCGCTGCCATCGATGCGCGCATGGATGAAGTGTATTGGGGTTGCTACCGCGAAACGGCCGGGGAGATGCGCCTTGTGGGTGCTGAAGCGGTACTGCCGCCGGAGTCCGCTGCATTGCCGGCCGATGCCGACGGCGAGTGGTTCGGCGCAGGCACCGGTTGGGGTTATGGCGAGCGTATCGCCGTCAGCCTGAGCGGGCAGGATGCGGGCATGTTGCCCCACGCTCAAGACTTGCTGACCCTGGCGCGGTTTGCCTGGGAACGTGGTGAGGGGATCGTGGCCGATGAGGCGCAGCCGGTTTATCTGCGTGACAAGGTGGCGACGCCTAAAGCGCGATAGATCCTATACCGAGTTGTACCTATCGCGAGCAAGCTCGCTCCCACAGTGATTGGGGTTGTCCACAGGATTTGTGAACACATCTGTCCCCTGTGGGAGCGAGCTTGCTCGCGATGCGATCTACCAGTTATAGCCAATCATCAGTTTCTAACCCCAGCTTTTAAACCTTTTGCCTTTTATGTGTTCTAGTTATCACTCGGCGGTTTGCGAAGTGGAAAATGCGCCACTAAACTGCCATCACTGATTCCGAGTATGCACGCATGCGTATAGACGGCGCCTCTTCTCAGTCCTACCCCATCAAGCGCAAACCTCGCCAAGGCCGCGTGGTGGAAGACGACGTCATTGATATCGACGGCGAGCTGGAATTCCCGACTGAAGAGCAACTGGCTGCCCGCGCCGCCAGAGCCTCTGCGCAAAAACTGAGCAATCTTCCCGCCCGTCAGCAAGACATGATTTACCACCGTGCCATGAGCAAAAGCGTGGCGACAGCCCTGGCCAGCTACCTGAGCACCGCCGGTTTTGTCGATTGGGAAGCGGATGTGCTGGGTCTCGACCTGTACATCTGATGTTGCTGCCGTATTACCTCGGTTGTCCGTCCTGGAGCGAGAACGCCTGGCGCGACTACCTGTATCCGCCGGACGCCAAACCCGCCGATTTTCTTGATCTCTATTCCCAGGTTTTCAATGCCGTGGAAGGCAACACGACCTTCTATGCGAGCCCGGCTGCCAGCACCGTGCAGCGTTGGGCCGATACCATGCCCGAACATTTTCGTTTCACCGCCAAGTTTCCCGGCGAGATCAGCCACGGTGGAGACCTGCGCGAGCAGCTGACCGCCGCCGAAACCTTCGTGCAATTGCTCAGCCCTCTCGGCGAGCGGGTCTCGCCACTGTGGTTACAGCTGTCGAAAAGCTTCACGCCCCAACGTTTGCCCGAACTGGCCGGATTTATTGATGCCATGCAGCGGCCGCTGGCCGTGGAAGTGCGGCATGACGAGTTTTTCGCCAAGGGTGACAGCGAGCGAATGCTCAACCGTCTGCTGCTGGATCGTGGAGTCGAACGCATCTGTCTCGATCCCCGTGCGCTGTTCAGTTGCACCTCGACCGAACCTTCGGTGCTCCACGCTCAATCGAAGAAACCCCGTGTGCCACCGCGTCCGGCGGCATTCACGCAATGCCCGCAGGTGCGTTTTATCGGCCATCCGACGCTTGAGGCCAACGACACGTTCCTGGAACCGTGGGTCGAAAAAATCGCGGTGTGGATCGAAGAAGGCCGCACGCCGTATATTTTCCTGCACACCGCCGACAACCTGCTGGCCGCGAAGCTGGCGCAGCGTTTTCATGCCCGGCTGATGCTGCGTTTGCCTGGCTTGCCGGCGCTGCCTGAGCTATACAGAGAACCCGCCATCGAGCAACTTGGCCTGCTCTGAGGCGGATTCTTTCCCCTCTTCAGGAGCCTGCCCAATGGATGCGCAAACCCTTCGAGCCCAAGCGTTCAAAGCCCTTCACGAACGCCCCGGGGCTTTTGTGATTCCCAATCCGTGGGACGCCGGCTCGGCGAAAATGCTTGCCAGCCTCGGCTTCGAGGCGCTGGCGACCACCAGTGCCGGTTATGCCTTTTCCCAGGGCCGTGCCGATGGCGGATTGACCCTCGACGATACCCTGCTGAACGTTCAGGCGATTGTCGCCGCCACCGATTTGCCGGTTGCCGTGGACCTGGAAAACGGCTTTGCCGACAACCCGGCCGACTGCGCGAAAAGCATCTTGCGCGCAGCAGGGGCCGGTGCCGTCGGTGGTTCGATCGAAGATGCCACCGGCCGCGAAGAAGGCCCGATCTACTGTTTCGAACACGCCGTGGCGCGAATCGAGGCCGCTGTGGCTGCCGCTCGCAGTTTGCCGTTCCACTTTACGTTGACTGCCCGGGCGGAAAACTTCCTGCACGGCAATCCCGATCTGGCCGACACCATCCGCCGCTTGCAGGCATTCGCCGAGGCCGGTGCCGACGTGCTCTACGCGCCGGGCCTGCGCAGCGCCGAGGATGTGTTGGCGGTGGTGCGCGCCATGGCGCCCAAACCGGTGAATGTGTTGATGTCGGGGGGCTTGAAGCTGACGGTCGCGCAGTTGGGTGAGATGGGCGTCAAGCGCATCAGCGTCGGTTCGGCGCTGGCACTGGCGGCCTATGGCGAATTCTTTCGCGCCGCCGAAGAAATCCAGACGTCAGGCACGTTCGGTTTCACCTCCCGGTCGATGCCGTACCAGAAGGCCAATCAATTCTTCAAAGGCTGAAGGTCAGGCGGCGATACGCAGGTTCTGCAAGATGATCGGGCGGGCCCAGCCATTATCGAAATCGAGTTGTTTCTGCTGCTCCATCAGTTCTTGCGGCGAGAACGGCGGGAACGGCTTGTCGAGCAGGTCGAGTTCGAATTTGGCAATAGGCAAGTGCAGCGGACGCGGTTGCGGGGCAGGGCCTGCTTCGTATACCGGCTGACCGGCTTTCAGCACGATCGGGCGAACCCAGCCGCTTTCGAAGTCCTGCTGTTTTTGCTGGGCGACGATTTCATCCGTCGGGAACGGTGGACGTGGTTTGTCTGCCAGGTCCATTTCGAATTCGGCAATCGGCAGGAACAGTGGCTCGGGCGGGCGGATTACATTGTCTTTCACCTCGCATTCGCGCTGGGACAGGATGTGCTCCAGCAGCTCGCTGCCGACGGTCGGCTCGACAGGGCTTTCGAGATCGACCGGTGGAAAGTTCAGCGATTGCGGCAGCACTTCACCCGACTGTTCAGCCAGCGCCCGGGCAAAGAAATCCTGCCAGATGTGGCTGACGCCGCTCAGTGCCTGGGTGTTTCGCAGGTTGTAGTCGCCGTAGGGCGAGATAAAACCTGTGAATGTGGGTTGAATGTCTGACATTTCTCTCGGTCGACGCTCAGCTCTGGCAAAATGCTCGATAGTTTTGTTATCGGCCGTTTTTGCCGATCATTAATTTTTTGAGCGTGTTTTCCGATGATTGATCAACCTGCGGCCTGCCGCATCCATGTCCAGGCCCTGGACGCGGCTTTTGAGCCACAAGCCGAGCAATGGGCCGAGCGCCTGGGCTTGCCGATGCAAGTGGTGGACGGCGAATTCGCCTTGCAGGTGGGCGATCAGGGTTTGCAGTTGCAACAGCTGGGGCCGGATGCGCCAGGCCCGGTGCGGGTGGACTTCGTCGAGGGCGGTGCGGCCCATCGCCGGTTGTACGGCGGCGGCAGCGGGCAGATGATCGCCAAGGCTGTTGGCATCGCTCAAGGCGTGCGTCCGCGGGTGCTGGATGCCACGGCGGGGCTGGGTAAAGACGCGTTCGTGCTGGCCAGCCTCGGTTGCGAGATGAGCCTGATCGAGCGTCAGCCGCTGATTGGTGCCTTGCTGGAAGACGGTCTGGCCCGTGGCGCGGAAGATTTCGACGTGGCGCCGATCGTGGCGCGCATGCACTTGCTCAAGGGCAATTCGATCGAGGTGATGCGTAACTGGGAAGGCGAGCCGCCGCAGGTGATCTATCTCGACCCGATGTTCCCGCATCGTGAGAAAACTGCGCTGGTGAAGAAGGAAATGCGCCTGTTCCGGCCGCTGGTGGGCGATGACCCGGATGCGCCGGCATTGCTCGAAGCCGCCTTGGCCCTGGCCAGCCACCGGGTGGTGGTCAAGCGCCCGCGCAAGGCACCGTGCATCGACGGGCCGAAGCCGAGCCATGCGCTGGATGGCAAGTCCAGTCGGTATGACATTTATCCGAAGAAGGMGCTCAAGCCGTAGGACCGAGTCGCCCCAATCGCGAGCAGGCTCGCTCCTACAGGGATCTATGGTGTTGCATAGAGCCAGTGTAGGAGCGAGCCTGCTCGCGATAGCTTTAGCCCGGACACTGCAAATCCATCAGGCATGCTCAGGCCGATAAGCCCGCATAAACAACCCCACCACTTCCCGCACATGGCTCTCCGCCGCCTCGCCAACCGGCGGCTCGCCGCAGCCATACAGCAAGCGGAAATTCCCGGCGCCCTTGAGCAGGCAGAAGAAGTGCTCGGCCGCGTTGTGCGGCTTGTCGATGCGCAGCACACCGCTTTCATCGATCTTGCTCAGCAGGCGTTCCATGCCATGCAGCATGCGCTCCGGCCCGGCTTCGAAGAATATCTGCGACAGCTTTGGGTCCTGGCTGCCCAGGGTCATCATCAAGCGGTGCAGGTTCACTGATTCATCACTGTTGATCAGTTGATGAAAACCGCGCGCGATGTTCAGCAGCACGGTTTCCACCGCCGCGCCTTCCGGCAATTCGAAAAACAGCGGTGGTAACTGCTCCTCGCACTTGGCCATCACGGCGGCGGAGAACAGCGTCTCCTTGTCGTTGAAGTGGCTGTAGACCGTCAGCTTTGACACACCGGCCTCGGCTGCGACGGCATCCATGCTGGTATTGGCATAACCCTTACTCAGAAACAGCGCTTTGGCCGCATCGAGAATCGCCTGGCGCTTGACCAAATCCTTGGGTCTGCCTGGGCCACTGGGTGCTGAAAGATTGTTTGGCATATTCGTTTTTATTACTGGACTGGTGAGTTTGCTATTAATAACATACTGCTCAGTATAATTATTCAAAGCACCATTAGCGAAAGGTCCTTCACCATGTTCCGCTATGCCTTGCCCCTCGCGTTGCCAATCACCCTGGCTTTTTTATTGTCTGCGTGCGGTCACGAAGAGGCGCCGCAGGTTAGTGTGCGTCCGGCCATGGTGGTCCAGCCAGAGCCTTCGGCGCAGTCGATGGAAAGCTATCCCGGTGAAGTTCGCGCGCGTTATGAGCCGGACCTGGCGTTCCGTATCGGCGGCAAAGTCAGCCGACGACTGGTCGAGGAGGGGCAGCGGGTCAAGGCCGATCAACCCTTGGCGGAGCTCGACCCCCAGGATGTGCGCCTGCAACTGGAGGCCACTCGCGCCCAGGTCGCCGCCGCCGAAGCCAATCTGAATCTGGTGCGTTCCGAGCGTGATCGCTACAAGACCCTGATGGAACGCCAGCTGGTCAGCCGCTCGCAGTACGACAACGCCGAAAACCTCTACCGCTCCGGCGAAGCGCGCCTCAAGCAAATCAAAGCCGAATTCAACGTTTCCAATAACCAGGCCAGTTATGCCGTGTTGCGTGCGCCGCAGGACGGTGTCGTGGCCAAGCGTCTGGTGGAAGTCGGGCAAGTCGTGGCCGCCGGGCAAACGGTGTTCACACTGGCTACCGATGGCGAGCGTGAAGTCTTGATCAGCCTGCCAGAGCAGAATTTCGGTCGCTTCAAGGTCGGTGAGCCGGTGTCGGTGGAACTCTGGACTCAACCCGATCAGCGATTTGAAGGGCGTATCCGTGAGCTGTCGCCGTCGGCTGATCCAAAATCCCGCACCTTCGCGGCCCGCATTGCCTTCAGTTCCGGCAAGGTTCCTGTCGAGCTGGGCCAGAGCGCCCGAGTGTTCGTGCAGGCCGCCGACGTGGTCCCACTGTCCGTTCCGCTGTCTGCGCTGACGGCGGAAAACGGCGTGACCTATGTCTGGGTCGTCAGCGCCAACAACACCTTGAAGAGAACCCCGGTGCGAATCGGTGCCTTTGGCGAAAAAACCGTACCGGTACTTGAAGGGCTCAACGCCAGCGACTGGGTGGTGGCCGCCGGTGTCCATGTGCTTCTCGAAGGGCAGCAGGTGCGCCCGGTGGACCGCTCCAATCGCGTGGTCAATCTGGCGGACAAGGAGTAAGCCCCGATGCGCTTCAACGTTTCCGAATGGGCGCTGCGTAATCGCCAGATCGTACTGTTCCTGATGCTGTTACTGGCCATTGTCGGCGCACTTTCCTACACCAAGCTCGGCCAGAGTGAGGACCCGCCGTTCACCTTCAAGGCCATGGTGATTCGCACCAACTGGCCGGGAGCGACCGCCGAGGAAGTCTCGCGCCAGGTCACCGAACGTATCGAAAAGAAACTGATGGAAACCGGCGAGTATGAGCGCATCGTGTCGTTCTCCCGCCCCGGTGAATCCCAGGTGACCTTCATCGCCCGCGACTCCATGCACTCGGTGGAGATCCCGGAGCTCTGGTATCAGGTGCGCAAGAAAGTCAGCGACATCCGTCATACCCTGCCGCCGGGGATTCAGGGGCCGTTTTTCAACGATGAGTTCGGCACCACTTTCGGCAATATCTACGCCCTGACCGGTGACGGTTTCGACTACGCCGTGCTCAAGGATTACGCCGACCGCATCCAGATCCAGCTGCAACGGGTCAAGGATGTGGGCAAGGTCGAACTGCTGGGCTTGCAGGACGAGAAAATCTGGATCGAACTCTCCAACGTCAAACTCGCCACCCTCGGCTTGCCGCTGGCGGCTGTCCAGCAAGCCCTTGAAGAACAGAACGCGGTGTCCACGGCAGGTTTCTTCGAGACCAGCAGCGAGCGATTGCAGCTACGGGTAACGGGGAATTTTCAGACGGTCGACGAGATCAAGAGCTTTCCGATCCGCGTCGGTGATCGCACCTTCCGCATCTCCGACGTGGCCGACGTGCGCCGTGGTTTCAACGATCCACCGGCGCCGCGCATGCGCTTCATGGCGCAAGACGCCATCGGCCTGGCGGTGGCGATGAAGGACGGCGGTGACATTCTGGTGCTGGGCAAGGCGCTGGAAGTCGAGTTCGCCCGCATCCAGAAAAACCTCCCGACCGGTATGGAACTGCGCAAAGTCTCCGACCAACCGGCTGCGGTGAAAACCGGTGTTGGCGAGTTCGTGCAAGTGCTGGTCGAGGCGCTGGCCATTGTGTTGCTGGTGAGCTTCTTCTCCCTGGGCGTACGCACCGGCATGGTGGTGGCCCTGGCGATTCCGCTGGTGCTGGCGATGACTTTTGCCTGCATGTATTACCTCGGCATCGGCCTGCACAAGATTTCTCTCGGCGCTTTGGTACTGGCCCTGGGTTTGCTGGTGGACGACGCGATCATCGCCGTGGAAATGATGGCGATCAAAATGGAGCAGGGCTTCGACCGGGTCAAAGCGGCGAGTTATGCCTGGACCAGCACCGCGTTCCCGATGCTCACCGGTACGCTGATCACCGCGGCCGGCTTCCTGCCGATCGCCACGGCGCAATCGGGCACGGGCGAATACACCCGATCGATCTTCGAGGTGGTCACCATCGCGCTGTTGGCGTCGTGGGTGGCCGCGGTGGTCTTCGTGCCGTATCTGGGGGAAAAACTCCTGCCAGACCTGGCGAAAATCCATGCAGCCAAGCATGGCGCCGGCCAACCCGATCCGTATGGCACACCGTTCTATCAGCGCGTCCGGCGTCTGGTGGAGTGGTGCGTGCGCTGGCGTAAAACCGTGATCACGGCGACCGTGGTGTTGTTCATCGCCTCCATCGTATTGTTCAAGTTTGTGCCGCAGCAGTTCTTCCCGGCATCGGGTCGCCTGGAGTTGATGATCGACCTGAAACTGGCCGAAGGCGCTTCGCTGAGCAACACCGCCGACGAGGTCAAACGCCTCGAAGCGCTGCTCAAGGACAATACCGGGATCGACAATTACGTGGCCTACGTCGGCACCGGTTCGCCACGTTTCTACCTGCCGCTGGATCAGCAACTGCCGGCGGCGAGCTTCGCCCAGTTTGTTGTCCTGGCGAAAACCATTGAAGAGCGGGAAACCCTGCGCACCTGGTTGATCTCAACCCTCAACGAGCAATTCCCGGCCCTGCGCTCGCGGGTCACGCGTCTGGAAAACGGTCCGCCAGTTGGCTATCCGGTACAGTTCCGCGTGACCGGGGAGCACATCGAGGAGGTGCGGGCGCTGGCACGTAAAGTCGCGGCCAAGGTTCGCGAGAACCCGCATGTGGTCAACGTCCACCTGGACTGGGAAGAACCGAGCAAGGTGGTGTACCTGAACATCGATCAGGACCGTGCGCGGGCGCTGGGCGTGAGCACGGCGAACCTGTCGAGGTTCCTGCAAAGCTCCCTGACCGGTTCCAGTGTCAGCCAGTACCGCGAAGACAACGAGTTGATCGAGATCCTGTTGCGCGGCACCTTGCATGAGCGCACCGAGTTGTCATTGCTGCCGAGCCTGGCGGTACCGACCGATAACGGTCGCAGCGTCGCGCTGTCGCAGATCGCGACCCTGGAGTACGGCTTCGAAGAGGGCGTCATCTGGCACCGCAATCGCCTGCCCAATGTGACGGTACGCGCCGACATCTATGACAAGGAGCAACCGGCGACGCTGGTGCAGCAAATCATGCCGACCCTCGATCCGATTCGCGCTGAATTGCCGGACGGCTACTTGCTGGATGTCGGCGGCACGGTGGAAGACTCCGCGCGCGGACAAAATTCGGTGAAGGCCGGGGTGCCGTTGTTCATCGTGGTGGTGTTGACCTTGCTGATGCTGCAACTGCGAAGTTTTTCGCGTACGGCGATGGTGTTTCTGACGGCGCCGCTGGGGTTGATCGGGGTGACGCTGTTTCTGTTGGTGTTCCGCCAGCCGTTCGGTTTCGTGGCCATGCTGGGGACCATCGCGTTGTCCGGGATGATCATGCGTAACTCGGTGATTCTGGTGGACCAGATCGAGCAGGATATTGCTGCGGGGCTTAAGCCTTGGCAGGCGATTATCGAGGCTACGGTGCGGCGGTTTCGGCCGATTGTGTTGACGGCACTTGCCGCCGTTTTGGCGATGATTCCGTTGTCGCGCAGTGTGTTTTTCGGGCCGATGGCGGTGGCGATCATGGGGGGGTTGATTGTGGCGACGGCGTTGACGCTGCTGTTTTTGCCTGCCCTTTATGCTGCCTGGTTTCGGGTTCGCAAAGAGTCGGTTTGAGGGTTTGAGCATGGCGGCCTGCCAGCCGATCTGTCTCTCTCGGATGTACTCGGTCAAATTGTGGGAGCTGGCTTGCCTGCGATGGCGGCCTGCCAGCCGACCAATCCCTCACAGATGTACCCGATCCAATTGTAGGAGCGAGCCTGCTCGCGATGACGGCTTATCAGTCAAAAGTGTTTATCGCCTGATCAAACATTCAGACCATTCCCACAAGACTTTCAGGTTGCCCGTCGGAAGCACGGTCTTTAGCCTTTGACCGTCGCTGCCAATTCAGCGACCGGGACTGCAAGCCCGCCAATAGTTTGTTAGGCGCCCATAAGCGCACCTATAATCGTGGCGCTTTTTAGCGACCACCGATTTATGGTGGCTGTGTGCGGGAGATCTTCGGGTCTGCCGAGGTTGCCTAACGACTCGGTCTTGCAGACCTGCACACAGCTGCCACCCATCATCTGCAAGTGATGCTGGCTGCTCCAATTTTCGTTAGGAGTTTCACAATGGTCAAACACAGTCCCAACCCCCCGGCTTCAGAGCCCGAAGAACATATCGGCACTTCAAGTCGCCCCTGTCCAATTTTCACTATCCGCCCAGGCATTAATTCCGAAACCCTGCTGGTCCACGCCTACGAAACCCTCGCCTCAGCCAACGTGATGGCGACCGAGTTGTCATCCAACCTGATTGGCCCGACGTGCAATCTGGTGCTCGGTATTCAGCAGATGATTGTACTTGCACAGCTATCGGTGAGCGAGGTGCTGGATCACCTTGACCCGCAGCAATAGAGAACGAAAAAGCCCGCTGACCTTCACAAGGTTCAGCGGGCTTTTCTGGTGTTGTCGCCAGCTAAAAATTACAAGGTTCCAAACACCTTCTTCGCCAAACTGGTCGCCGCAGCCGCCGGGTTCTGGCGGATGGTTTCTTCCTGTTTGCCAATCATCTCGAACAAGCCATTCAACGCTTGCTCGGTGACGTAGTTTTCGACGTTGGCATTCTTCGCATCCACTACACCCATTGTCGCCGCTTGTCCGGCGAAGGAATTGTACTGCTGGGCCAGGCCAACCTTGTCGGTGGCTTGCTTGACGATGGGCAGGAACTTGGCGCGAATCTGTTCGCGACTGGTCTTGTTCAGGTATTGGGTAGCCGAGTCGTTGCCACCGCTGAGGATACCCTTGGCATCTTCCACGGTCATTTTCTTCACGGCATCGACGAGGATGGGCTGGGCCTGGGTGACGGCGGTTTCGGCCGCTTTGTTCATGCTGGCTTCCAGCTCATCGACCTGATCACCCATGCCGAACTGTTTCATTTTGCTGGCGACTTTGCCCAGCTTGCCCGGCAGTTCGATTTTCACGTCGGGGTTGTTGCTGAAGCCCCCCGGGGTGCCGAGTTGTTTGACGGCCAGTTGCGCGCCTTGGGTCAGTGCGTCCTTGAGCCCGCCGGTGGCGTCTTTTTGCGACAGGTCGGTGAGGGACAGCGCCATCGCGCTGGCGCAGAACATTAAACCTGCGCACAGGCCGGCAAAACGGAGGGTAGGGCGGAGCATGGCAACTTCCTTTTTCAAAAAAACACTCAGCGGGCCGCGTCGACACGGACCTTCACGGGTTTGGGATCGGAGCCGTCCAGGCGCACGGCGTGATTTTCGGTGGTGATGAACAGCAGTTTGCCGTCGACTTCAATGCGTGCATTCACCGAGTAACGGTGATTGGACTCTACCGTCAGCGGGTCGTAGCTGAGATGGAAGGGCAGCGGCACCTGGCCTTTGACCGGGCCGCGTTGCTCGTCGATGACCTTTGCCGGGGCGTCGGCCAGTGAGATGTCTTGCAGGCTGACGCTGAGGACCGCGTTCGGTGGCAGTGCGCTGCGTTGCAGGTAGAAGACTTCACCATCGAGGGATGCCTTGGGCGCCGGTGTCGGATGCTGGCAGGCAGTCAACAGCAAGGCGGCTGCGATCAGGGGCAGTTTTTTCATTGAAAGATCTCCGTATCGAGGGCACCAGAACTGACTGGCGCCCTGATCAATCTAGACGGTTTCGACCGGTGGTGCGGGTTGATCCGCCGCATCTTCACTGCGATGCAACGCCACCTGACGGATCGACAAACGAATCTCCGCCGGCAACACCCGCTTGGCCGCGCCTTCGGCCAGTTCACCGAGCAGTTCGTGGTAGCTCAGCTTGCCCGCTTCATCGCGCTTGAGCACATCGAGGTCGAGCATGGTCTGGATGAAGTGGCGAAACAGGCTCTTGTCGAAGAATTCCGGGGCGTTCAGGCCATGCAGGATCGACAGGCGCTGGGCCATGACCGTGCACAGGTCCTCCAGTTCTTCGGCGCTGATGCTGTTCTGGCCGCTGTTGAGCAGCAGGGACACGGTCATGTAGAAGCGCTGCAACGTCTGGGCGATGCTTTTCGACAGTAAGGTCAGCAGCACGAAATGCCGCGAGCTTGGAGCCGGACGCAGGAACACGTTGTTCTCGAAACGCAGCAGGCCTTGTTCGACGAAGGCTTCCAGCCATTGATCGATCACCGCATCCAGTTCGTCCAGCGACCAGCGAATGAACAGTTCCGCTTGCAGGTAGGGATACAACGCGCGGGTATAGCGCAGGATCTGTTCGCGGCTCATGCGCGAGGCGCTCTGGAAGAAGCTCGCCAGCAGCGCCGGCAGGGCGAAGATGTGCAGCACGTTGTTGCGGTAGTAGGTCATCAGGACGGCGTTCTGCTCGTCCAGATACAGGATCTTGCCCAGCGCATCGCTCTGCTCCGAGAGCAGGTCCATGTCCTTCACATGCTCGATCAGCGCCCGGCCATCGCCTTCCGGCAAGGTGGTGTGCGGCGAATACGGGACCTTGCGCAGCAGCGCCAGGTACAGGTCCAGCACCCGCGCCATGGCCCGATCATCCAGCGCCAGTCGGGTGGTCGACAGCAGCGCCAGTGCCACCAGGTTGACCGGGTTGATCGCTGCCGCTTCGTTCAGATGCCGGGCGACTTTCTCGCCGAGACGATTGGTGGTTTCGTTGAGCCAGGCGGGTCTGAACTGCGGGCCGAGTTCCTGTTGGCGCCAGTCCGGCTGTTCGCCGTCGAGGAATTCCGCCAGCTTGATCGGCTCGCCGAAGTTCACCGCCACCTGGCCGAAGCGCTGCTTGAGTGCGCCGATGACTTTGAAAATATCGAAGATCGATTCTTTTTTCTTGGCCGCACCGCGCAACTCGCCGAGGTAGGTCCGGCCTTCCAGCACGCGCTCGTAGCCGATGTAGACCGGCACGAAGACGATGGGCATGCGCGACGAACGCAGGAAGCTGCGCAGGGTGATCGCCAGCATCCCGGTCTTCGGTTGCAGCATGCGCCCGGTGCGCGAACGGCCGCCCTCGACGAAGTACTCCACCGGGAAGCCCTTGGTGAACAGGGTGTGCAGGTATTCGTTGAACACCGAGGTGTACAGCGGGTTGCCCTTGAAGGTGCGGCGCATGAAAAACGCACCGCCGCGACGCAGCAGGCCGCCAATCACCGGCATGTTCAGGTTGATGCCGGCGGCAATGTGCGGCGGGGTCAGGCCGTTGCGGAACAGCAGGTATGACAGCAGCAGGTAGTCGATGTGGCTGCGGTGGCACGGCACGTAGATCACTTCGTGACCCTGGGCGACCTTCTGCACGCCCTCGATGTGGTTGACCTTGATACCGTCGTAGATCTTGTTCCAGAACCAGCTCAGCACCACTTCCATAAAACGGATCGCAGTGTAGGTGTAGTCCGAGGCGATTTCGTTGCCGTAGCGTAGCGCTTGAGCTTTGGCCTTCTCCGGTGAAATGTTCTCGCGTTCGGTTTCGTCGAGGATCGCTTGTTTGACCTGTGGCTCGTTGAGCAGGCCTTTGACCAGATTACGGCGGTGGGAAATGTCCGGGCCGATCACCGCCGCCTTCAGGTTGCGGAAGTGCACCCGCAGGATCCGCTGAGCCATGCGCACGGTGCGCTCGTGGCCCTTGTTGTGCTCGATCAGTTCGCGCAGGTGGATCGGCGCGGAGAACTGCACGCGGGTCTTGCGTCCCAGCACGATGACGCTCAGCAATCGGCGCAAGCGCCCGGTGACCGCCCAGCTATCGGCGAACAGGAGTTTCCATGGGCTGTTTTCGCTGTCTGGCGACTGGCCCCAGAACACGCTGACCGGGATGATCTGCGCATCTTCGGCGGCGTTCTGGCTCAGGGCGCTGACCAGGCGGGTCAGGGTCGGCGGCGCGCCGCGCTTGTCCTGGCGGCCGAGCCAGTCCGGTTCCGGTGTCAGGTAGAAGAACGCGGCAGGCTCCAGCAGGTTATCCACCGACACCGGCAGCACCGGACGTGGCAGGCCAGCCTTGCTGCACTCGGTGTCGACCACGGCGAGGTCGGTCAGCGAAGGGTTTTGCAGGACGTAGAACACCGGACGACTGCGGTCGAGGTTGAGGGTGAGCGACGACTGGTTGATCGTCTCCGAGCGAACCCAGAGGTACAACAGTCGGCGCAGGGTGCCAAACACAAGACGGCGGAACGGGGAGCGGGTCATACGGCTTCTGCGTGAGTGAATAAAACCAAGCGTTTGCTCGGGAGGGCGATAGTGTGCCGGATTCGCTTAAAATCGGCAAAAAAGCGGCGAAGTAAACTCCTGTTGAGAGTTTTAACGTCTGTCATATACTCGGCGCTCTGTCGCCGTTGCCCTCATGGGACCGGTATGCGCAGGCTGACGTTCCCGAGGCTTTCCTGCGAAAAGCCCGATCAATAATAAAAAGGGAGTATGAACAAATGGCAACACGCGAAACCGGCAATGTGAAGTGGTTCAACGACGCCAAGGGCTACGGCTTCATTCAGCGCGAGGACGGGGTGGACGTGTTCGTGCACTACCGCGCGATTCGCGGCGAAGGGCACCGTTCGCTGACCGAAGGCCAGCAGGTTGAATACGCGGTGGTGGAAGGGCAGAAGGGGTTGCAGGCTGAGGATGTTGTAGGTCTGTAACCAAAATCTTCAGAACACCCAAAAACACTGTGGGAGCGAGCTTGCTCGCGATGAGGTCCTTTCAGCCAACGTAGATGTTGAATGTAAGTCCGCTATCGCGAGCAAGCTCGCTCCCACAGGTTTGGTGTGTAGGCTATTACGCGGTTTTCCAGGTGATTTCTTCTTCACCATCGGCGCTGATGCGAATCCAGCGATCCGCCGTCTCCTCACCTTCCTCCTCGACCCAGGTGCCCGGCGCGCAACGCACTTCGACGTTCAGCGCGGCAAACGCGGCGCGGGCGCAGGCGATGTCGTCGTCCCATGGGGTCTGGTCACTTTCCAGATACAGGCTGTTCCATTTACCGACGGCTTTTGGCAACCAGGTCACCGGCACGTTGCCAGCCTTGCACTTGTAGGTCTGGCCCTTCTGGACCCAATCCGTGCACGGGCCCAATGCCGCACCGAGCCAAGCGGAAATGGCTTTGTGGTCGACGTCGGCGTCTTTCAGGTAAATCTCGATATCGGGTTGGCGCATGGATGTCCTCACTGCGGGTCTGAAAAATCCATTCGCGGATTTAGCCGGTCTCGGGCACTCGCCCGGAACCAAAAGTTATTGAAGAACGAAATAATCGTAGCGCATTGATACGGTGGTCTCGAACGGCTCGGCCTGTTCGATAACCGCTGTCCGGCGCTCGGCACTGGCACGCCAGCCGTGGGGCGTCATCGCTAGCAGGTTGGCACGGTCCTGCGGCTTGTCCAGCGTCAGCTTGAACGTCAGCGTCTCGCTGTGCGCCAATGCCATGCCTTCCGGCACCAGGTCCAGATGCTTGTCGTCAATGTACTCGCGGACTTCGTCATACAGCCGTTCACGCAGTTCCATCAGGTGGCCGCTGGTTGGCCCGACTTTCATCAGGCCGCCGCCAACACTGAGCAGGCGCTTGGCTTCTTCCCAATCCAGCGGGCTGAAGACACTGGCCAGGAACTGGCAACTGCCGGAAGCCAACGGCACCCGCGCCATGCTGGCGATCAACCAGGTGAGCTTCGGGTTGCGTTTGCAGGCGCGTTTGACCGCTTCGCGGGAGATGTCCAAGGCATAACCTTCGGCATCTGGCAAAGCCTCGGCGATTTGCGCGGTGTAGTAACCCTCGCCACAACCGATGTCCAGCCAGTGCTGCGGTGCATAACTGGCAGCCAGCTCCGCCAGACGCTTGGCCACCGGGGCGTAGTGCCCGGCGTTCAAAAAGTCGCGGCGGGCTTCGACCATCGCCTGGTTATCCCCAGGGTCGCGACTGTTCTTGTGTTGCACCGGTAGCAAGTTCAAATAACCCTGGCGCGCACGGTCGAAACGATGCCCGGCTGGGCAGGCCACGCCGTTTTCCACCGCGTTCAGCGGTTCACTGCAGATCGGACACGCCAGCATCAGGCGAGCAACTTGATCAGGGTCTGGTAGTAGATTTCGGTAAGCACGTCGAGATCGGCGGCCAGCACGCGCTCGTTGACCTGGTGGATGGTCGCGTTGACCGGGCCCAGCTCAACCACTTGGGTGCCCATGGTTGCGATGAAGCGCCCGTCTGAGGTGCCACCGCTGGTGGACGCCTTGGTTTCGCGACCGGTGATGTCCTTGATGCTCGCCGATACCGCGTCGAGCAGCGCGCCCGGTTCGGTGAGGAATGGCAGGCCGGACAGCGCCCAGTCGATGTGCCAGTCCAGGCCATGCTTGTCGAGGATGTCGGCGACGCGCTTTTGCAGGCCTTCGACGGTGGACTCGGTGGAGAAACGGAAGTTGAACACCGCCACCAGATCACCCGGGATCACGTTGGTCGCACCGGTGCCGGAGTTGACGTTGGAAATCTGGAAACTGGTCGGCGGGAAGAAATCGTTACCGTGGTCCCAGTGCTCGGCGGCAAGTTCCGCCAGGGCCGGGGCGGCGAGGTGGATCGGGTTCTTCGCCAGGTGCGGGTAAGCCACGTGGCCTTGTACACCGCGCACGGTCAGCTTGGCGCCGAGGGAGCCGCGACGGCCGTTCTTGACCACGTCACCCACCAGGGTGGTGCTCGACGGTTCGCCGACGATGCACCAGTCCAGACGCTCCTTGCGCGCGGCCAGGCGTTCAACCACGGCCTTGGTGCCGTGGTGCGCCGGGCCTTCTTCGTCGCTGGTGATCAGAAACGCGACTTTGCCCTTGTGATTCGGGTAGTCGGCGACAAAACGCTCGGACGCGACGGTCATGGCGGCGAGGCTGCCTTTCATGTCGGCGGCGCCACGGCCGCAGAGCATGCCGTGTTCGTCGATCAGCGCGTTGAACGGCTCGATCTGCCAGGCCGACACCGGACCGGTCGGGACCACGTCGGTGTGGCCGGCGAAGCACAGCACCGGACCGTCGTCCTGGCCGTGGGTGGCCCAGAAGTTATCCACATCTTCGATGCGCATCGGTTCCAGGGTGAAACCGGCATCGCCCAGGCGCTGCATCATCTGCTTCTGGCAATCGGCGTCGATCGGCGTCACGGACGGACGGCGGATCAGGTCGATGGCGAGTTGGAGGGTCGGCGAAAGGTCGGCGTGGGCCGTCATGGAAAACTCCGGAAGATCTTAATGTGGGAGCGAGCTTGCTCGCGATAGCGCAATCACAGCCAACATAAAGGTTGAATGTGACGGCCTCATCGCGAGCAAGCTCGCTCCCACAGGTATGGGGTAGGCCATCAAGGGCCAAGCCCCGCAAAATGGCGCTTATCTTAAAGCAAAACGGCGACCATTGGCCGCCGTTTAGTGCATCTGCGCAGATTTAGACGACAGGTGCCGTTTCAGGTTCGGCGGTCGGTTTCGGCAGCGACGACAGGAATGCCATGATCAACGCCGCCAGGTACGGCAGCGACTGCACCAGCAGCATGGTCACCCAGAAGCGCATATCGTTGCTCGGCATGCCGTTCACCAGGAAGATCCCCAAGGCAGCACCCCACAGCAGCAGCATGATGAACATCTCTTCCCGGGCTTCCGAAATCGCCACCCAGAAGCCGTGGTTATCGGCGTTTTTCGGCGTACGGAAGAACGGAATGCTGCTGGTGAAGAAACCGTACAGCACCGCTTTGGCGATGGTGTGGGACAACGCCAGGCCGGCCAGCGCCGCGCAGAAGGCATCCTTCAAGTTGACCCCGACCGCTCGGCGGTAGAGGAAGATGATCTTGGCGACCTTGAACACGAACAGCGCCAATGGCGGGATTGCGAAGATCAGCAGCGGCGGATCGACCCGTTGCGGCACGATGATCATTGCCGCCGACCACAACAGCGCGCCGACGGTGAAGAAGATGTTCATGCCGTCCGCCACCCACGGCAACCAGCCCGCGAGGAAGTGATAACGCTGGCCACGGGTCAGCTCGGTGTCCTTGCCGCGCAGCAGGCTGGCGGTGTGACGCTTGATGATCTGTATCGCTCCGTAAGCCCAGCGGAAACGCTGTTTCTTGAAGTCGATGAAGGTATCGGGCATCAGGCCTTTACCGTAGCTGGTGTGGTAATACGCCGCCGACAGGCCTTTTTCGAACACGCGCAGGCCCAGTTCGGCGTCTTCACAGATGCACCAGTCGGCCCAGCCCAGTTCTTCGAGCACCGAGCGACGGGTCATGGTCATGGTGCCGTGCTGGATGATCGCGTCACGGTCGTTGCGGGTGACCATGCCGATGTGGAAGAAACCTTTGTATTCCGCGTAGCAGAGCTTCTTGAAGGTGCTTTCGTTCTGGTCGCGGTAATCCTGCGGCGACTGCACCACGGCGATTTTCGGATCGGCGAAGTGCGGCACCATGTGCTTGAGCCAGTTGCGGTCGACGCAGTAGTCCGAGTCGATCACGGCAATGACTTCGGCATCCTTGGCGGTGTGCGGGATCAGGTAGTTCAGCGCGCCGCCCTTGAAGCCGGCCAGCGGTGCCACGTGGAAGAATTTGAAGCGCGGGCCGAGGGTTGTGCAGTAGTCACGCACCGGTTCCCAGACCGCCGGGTCCTTGGTGTTGTTGTCGATGATCAGGACTTCGAAGTCCGGATAGTCGAGGTTGGCCAGGGCGTTGAGGGTCTGTTTGACCATCTCCGGCGGCTCGTTGTAGCAGGGCACGTGAATCGACACTTTCGGGCGGTAGCTGGAATCGCCTTCCACCGGCAGGAACTCGCGCCGGCGCTTGTGCACCCACACCGCTTCGGCCAGTTCATGGGCTTCGGTCAGCAGTACGATAAACACCCCGAGCGCGCCGAGGGCGAGCAAGAAGCCCACTGTCAGGCTGAACCAGGTGCTGTATTGCTGGCTGTAGTCGTAACCGATCCACACCAGCACCGAACCACACAGGAACGCAATGAAGGTCAGGAAGGTACGGCCACGCTGGCGCAGGGCCGAGCCGTCGATCATCAGCAGGGTCAGCGACAACAGTGCCAATACCACCGAACCAATGGCCAACACGCGCCATTGCGGAATCGCCACCACCGGGCCTTCGAAGTTGAACTTCTGCTGGCGCGCGGCGTTGAACACGCCCCAGTAGGCGCCGACGGAACCTTCGTCGCTGGCTTTCCACGGCTGGTCAAACGCTTCGATCACGAAGTAGTTGAAGCCCTGACGGTTGAGTTTGTTGACCAGGGTTCGCAGGTAGATCGCCTGGTCCGCCGGGGAGGCATCGGCGCCACCGCGCATGCGGCCGTTGCTCGGCCAGCCCACTTCGGACAGCAGCAGCGGCTTTTTCGGGAACATCTTCTTCAGGTCGCGGGCGCGGTCGAGGACGAACTGCCCGGCCTTGTCCATCGGGATGAATTCCCAGTAAGGCAGGATGTGCGCGGCAATCAGGTCGACGTGTTTGGCCAGTTCCGGGTGTTCCTCCCACACGTGCCACTGCTCGGACGTGGTTACCGGCACCTTCACGGCGGCACGCACGCGATCGAGCATGACGCCGAGTTCCTGGGCGGTGATTTCCTTGCGGAAAATCGCTTCGTTGCCGACTACCACACGAACCACGCTGCGCGAGGCGTTGGCGATTTCGATGGCGCGGGTAATTTCCCGTTCGTTGCGCTCCTGGTCCGGGCTGATCCAGATCCCCAGGGTCACCCGCAAGCCGAACTCTTCCGCCAGTTTCGGGATGTTTTGCAGGGTGCCATCGACCGAGTAGATGCGGATGTTGTCCGTCAGCTTGCTCATGATCTCCAGGTCGCGACGCATTTGATCGTCGGTCGGGTACTGGTCTTTCTGCGGGAATTGGCCCTGCTGGAATGGCGAGTAGGAGAAGCCGGAGATCTGTTCTGGCCAGTTGGGGGCGGTGACCGGGCGGTTGATCAGCGCCCAGAAGCCGGTAAACAAGGCTGCGATGGCGAGCACCACGACCAGGTTGAGTCCAAATTTACGCGATGACATAGCTATTTCGGGTTCCAAAGACTGTGGAACGAAGGAACGGTTGGCGGTCGCCAAGGGGCGCGCATCCTACACCGGGCATTCTCTGGTCGTACAGCGGACAGGGAATTGCCGGACATTGGGCAATCCAAGTCGGTTTAAGTTCTTTCGTTAGAGCCTGTAGGGCAAATCTTTGTTCGATGTGGTTTTCATGGATGTTGCCAGTTCATAGCGCAATGATGATCTTGGGCGCCGACAGCCCTATAATGCGCGCCGGTTTTTGGGGTAATGGTCATGAGTACAGAAGATCCGCGGTTTGCCGGCATCGCCCGTTTGTATGGCATCGAAGGCCTTGAGCGCCTGCGCGCGGCCCATGTGGCGATCGTCGGCGTCGGCGGCGTCGGTTCCTGGGCGGCGGAAGCCATGGCCCGTTGTGGTGTCGGCGAGATATCGCTGTTCGACCTGGACGACGTCTGCGTCAGCAACGCCAACCGCCAGCTGCATGCGCTGGACAGCACGGTGGGCAAGCCCAAGGTCGAGGTGATGGCCGAGCGTCTGCGCGGGATCAACCCGGACTGCACGGTGCACGCGGTGCCTGACTTCGTTACCCGCGACACCATGGCCGAGTACATCACGCCGAACATCGACTGCGTGATCGACTGCATCGACAGCGTCAACGCCAAGGCTGCGCTGATCGCCTGGTGCAAGCGCCGCAAGATCCAGATCATCACCACCGGCGGCGCGGGCGGACAGATTGACCCGACGTTGATCCAGGTCTGCGACCTGAATCGCACGTTCAACGATCCGTTGGCGTCGAAAGTGCGCTCCACACTGCGCCGCGACTACGGCTTCTCACGTACCGTGACCCGCCATTACAGCGTGCCGTGCGTGTTTTCCACCGAACAACTGCGTTACCCGAAACCGGATGGCAGTATTTGCCTGCAGAAAAGTTTTGTCGGTGATGGGGTGAAGCTCGACTGTGCCGGTGGGTTTGGCGCAGTGATGATGGTGACGGCGACATTCGGCATGGTCGCGGCGACCAAGGCTGTGGACAAGATCGTGGCGGGTGTGCGGCGGCCGGCGGATCGGGTCAAGCCTGAAGCCTGATCTGTAAGGCTGATGGCCTCTTCGTCGGAACGCCGCCCGGAGCAAGCCCGCTCCCACAGGAGTGAGTGTCGGATGCAAAATCCGGATTCACCGCCAATCCCTGTGGGAGCGGGCTTGCCCGCGATGGACTGCGCAGCAGTCCTTTACTGTGCCAACTCCCGCATCCGCTGAAGCACCGCATTCAAACCATTACTGCGCGACTCGGACAACTGCCGCCCCAACCCCAACTGATTGAACCAGTCCGGCAAATCCACCTGCTGCAACTCGGCCGCCGATAATCCATTGACCCGCGCCAGCAGCAACGCCACCAACCCGCGAATCAAACGCGCGTCGCTGTTGGCGCTGAACAGCCAATGATCATCGCGCAATTCGCCCACCAGCCACACCTGGCTTTCACAGCCGTGCACCCGGTTGGCATCGCACATCTGCGCATCACTCAAGGCCGGCAGACGCTCGCCCCATTGCATCAGCAGGCGTGCGCGTTGTTCCCAGCCGGCCGTTTTCTGAAAGGTCTCGAGTGCCGTTACGGCATCGGCGGGCAGGTTCATCGCAATAGCTCCAGCGCCTGATCCAGGGCTTCAAAGAACCGCTCCAGGTCTTCGGAATCGTTGTACAGCGCCAACGACACCCGAATCGCCCCGGCCAGTTCAAAGCGTTTAAGCAGCGGCATGGCGCAGTGATGGCCGGCCCGCACCGCTATCCCTTGTTCGGTCAGCAAATGCGCGAGATCGGAGTTATGCACACCGTCGACGGTGAAACTGGCCAGCGCCACTTGCGGTTTGCCTAACAGGCGAATGCCATTGCGCGCCTCCAGGCCCTTGAGCAGACAGGCATGCAGCGCTGCTTCATGGGCGGACAGGGCGTTCTGATCGAGCCCGGCGAGGTAATCCAGGGTCGCTCCCAGGCCGATCACACCGGCAATCGGCGGCGTCCCGGC
Source organism: Pseudomonas sp. P5_B3 (assembly GCF_056400405.1). NCBI lineage: Bacteria > Pseudomonadati > Pseudomonadota > Gammaproteobacteria > Pseudomonadales > Pseudomonadaceae > Pseudomonas > Pseudomonas sp. P5_B3. The sequence continues at coordinate 29,210 of NZ_JBFULI010000021.1, forward strand.
CTCGAAACCCAGCGGTGCCGGGCGAAAGCGTGCGTCGTGATAATTGGCATCCAGCACCATTTCGCCGCCGAACTGCCAGGGACGCAGTTGTTGCAGCGCTGTATTGCGCCCGAACAGCACGCCCAGGCCATCGGGGCCGTAGAGTTTATGGCTGGAGAACACATAAAAATCGCAGCCCAGCGCTTGCACGTCGTGGCGGCCATGGACCACGCCCTGGGCGCCGTCGATCACCGTCATGGCGTTGTGCGCCTTGGCCAGTGCCAGTAATTCAGGCAGCGGCTGCCACGCGCCAATCACATTGGACAATTGGCTGACCGCCAACAGACGTGTGCGCGAGCCTATCAAACCGGTCGCGGCTTCAAGGTCGATCACACCGTCGGCATCCAGCGGCAGGATCACCAGTTTCAGCTCGCGACGGTGCGCCAGTTGCTGCCACGGCAGCAGGTTGGCGTGATGCTCCAGGGCGCTGATGACAATCTCGTCGCCCGGATTGAAAAGATGTTCCAGGCCGTAGGCCAGGAGATTCAGCGCGGACGTCGCGCCGTGGGTAAAGATGATCTGCCCGCAATCGCCAGTATTGAGCCATTGCGCGATTTTGCGGCGGCTGTCCTCGAACGCCTGGGTGGCGTGGGCGCCGGGCAAATGCTGCGCCCGATGCACGTTGGCCGCGCCGTTGGCGTAGTAATGCGCCAGGGCATCCAGCAGGGCTTGAGGTTTTTGCGTGGTGGCGGCGTTGTCCAGATAGGTCTGGCCTTGCCGTTGCAGGGCGGCGATGGCCGGAAAATCGGCGCGCCAGGGAGAGAGGATCATCATGCTATCGGGCCCTGGAGGGTTTACGCCTGACCCCTGTAGGCGCGAGCTTGCTCGCGATGGACGTGAACGATAACGCGCATTGTCTGAATAACCGCGTTGCCCTTACGTTTTTCGCGAGCAGGCTCGCTCCTACAGGTGGATGTGCGGCACTTAGTTATGAGCGTGCAGCGCTTCGTTCAGTTCGATGGCCGATTTGTGGGTTTTGCATTCCACGGCACCGGTTTCCGAATTGCGACGGAACAGCAGGTCCGGCTGGCCAGCCAGTTCACGGGCCTTGACCACTTTGACCAGTTGATTGTTTTCGTCCAGCAGTGCGACCTTGGTGCCGGCAGTCACGTACAGGCCCGACTCGACGGTGTTGCGGTCGCCCAACGGAATGCCGATACCGGCGTTGGCGCCGATCAGGCAGCCTTCGCCGACCTTGATCACGATGTTGCCGCCGCCCGACAGGGTGCCCATGGTCGAGCAACCGCCGCCCAGGTCCGAACCCTTGCCGACGAATACGCCAGCGGATACGCGGCCTTCGATCATGCCCGGGCCTTCGGTGCCGGCGTTGAAGTTGATGAAGCCTTCGTGCATCACGGTGGTGCCTTCGCCCACGTAAGCGCCCAGGCGCAGACGCGCAGCGTCAGCGATACGCACGCCGGCCGGAACCACGTAGTCGGTCATTTTCGGGAACTTGTCCACCGAGAACACTTCCAGCAGCTCGCCGCGCAGGCGGGCTTCGAGTTGCAGTTCGGCCAGTTCGCTCAGGTCGACCGCGCCCTGGCTGGTCCAGGCCACGTTTGGCAGCAACGGGAAGATCCCGGCCAGGTTAAGGCCGTGTGGCTTGACCAGGCGATGGCTCAGCAGGTGCAGCTTGAGGTAGGCCTCAGGGGTGGACGACAGTTGGGCGTCTTCAGCCAGCAAGGTGGCAACCAGCGGCTTGTGGCTCTCGGCCAGGCGGGTCAGCAGGGCAGCCTGGGCAGCGTCGACGCTTTTCAGCGCTTCAGCCAATTGCGAGGCCTGGGCGGTGCTGAACGCGATGGCCTGATTGCCTTCGGTGTAGCCCAGGATCGGTGCGATAGCGGCGAGGACTTCAGCCGATGGCTTGAGTACCGGGGCGGCGTAGAACACTTCCAGCCATGCGCCTTGACGGTTTTGAGTGCCGACGCCGAAGGCCAGGCTGAACAGGGTAGTGGACATGTGTTTACCTCTAACAAAATTGAACGGGCTGCTTACTTGAGCGCGGCCGCGTAGATATCTGGCTTGAAGCCAATCAGGGTTCGGTCACCGAGATCGAGCACCGGGCGCTTGATCATCGAGGGTTGTGCGAGCATCAGTTCGATGGCTTTCGTCTGGTCGAGATCGGCTTTGCGTTCGTCGTCGAGCTTGCGAAAGGTCGTGCCTGCACGGTTCAACACCACTTCCCAGCCGTGCTCGCTGCACCATTGGGTCAGGTGTTCACGGTCGATACCGACCGCCTTGTAATCATGAAAGTCATAGCTGACAGCGTGTTCATCGAGCCAGGTGCGCGCCTTTTTCATGGTGTCGCAGGCTTTGATGCCGAAAAGGTGCAACGTTTTGCTTGAAACGGTCAAGGAATTGCCCCCTTTGCAGGTGCTGGATTTAAAAGGTGATGGATTATGCCATGACCCTTGAGTTAAAACGCAAAACCCTGTGGGAGGGTGTCGGTACCGGGCGGCGATCCGACGAAGGCGGTGGGCCCAGTCACGGCCCCGCGCACACCGCCCACGGTCAGCAACCAACAGGATCGCGCTGTCGGCACCCGGGTCACTTCACCCTTGCCGCGCAGGCGCCGCCGCCTTCTGCCCCGACCTGTTCGAGCAGGAGCACGTGACCGTGGTGCCGGGTTCTTATTTGTCCCGCGATGTTGATGGTTTAAATCCAGGCGCGGGTCGAGTACGCATGGCACTCGTTGCCCCGCTATCCGAATGTCTTGAAGCGGCAGAACGTATTCGCAACTTCATAACTCGCCGCAACTGACACTGACAAGGCCTGTACCGTGCAACGCAGTACCGGCCGCCACCGGCAACAACATCTAACAAGCAGCAACTTTACAGTGCAACTTTAATTTAAATAATCTCCAGTTCGAAAGCAATCTATTGACCAGGTTAAAACATCGAGAAGGAGAGCGATAATGCCATATTCAGAGCCATGCAAAGTTATCAATAGTTTTGATATACACGCCTCTTACGAAGCGGCCATCAGTGAAAACCCTGGCAACGACAATACCGACTCTATAGGAAGCAGAAAAAAACGCGGCGTCGCATCTCACAGTAAATTCTGGGCAAGTCATCGAACGCTCAAGATTGCTTTTCTTGCCCCACCCTCCAACGCACACCGTCAGGCGGCCATAGCAGCCATCAAACAATGGCAACCCTCTATCAATTTGACGCTGGAGTTCGCAGACGATGCGGTGGGGGATATCAGAATCAGCATGGAAGCCCCCTTGAACTATTCAGCAATCGGTACCGATGCAACACTGCGAGGTCCAGGCGAGAACACAATGAACATCGGCACGGAGCTAACACACCCTGCGTTCGAAAGCACCGTTTTGCATGAGTTTGGCCATGCACTGGGAATGGAACATGAACACCAGCACCCCAAAGCCGACATTCCCTGGAACAGGCCGTTCGTCTACCACTATTACCTCACAAGATATAACTGGTCGAAAGAAGAAGTCGATCACAACTTATTCAAAATACTGGAAACCTTCACTACCCGCACAACGCCCTATGACAAAAAATCAATAATGCACTATCAAATCCCGAATGAACTGACCACGGGCAATTGGAGCGTAGAGAAGAACACCAGCCTCAGCCAGAATGATCGGCGACTGATGCGAAAAATATATCCAAAATCCTTACTGCTCCAATAATTTGCAAGCAAATAAAACCAACACCCCCTTTTCAAAAAACTACAACCGACAAAGACATGGACGCCACCCCAATGAAAAATGGAGCTTGCAGCATTGTTAGAAGCATTGATCCAGTCGCCTCTTACGAGGCCGCGATCAATGAACGAAGTGATAATGTCAAATCCAATACTTCCGGACGCACCAAGAGAAGCGTCGCCGTGCATACTACTTTCTGGAAGCCTGGGCGCACCCTGAAAATAGCCATGTACGACGAGAACCAGAAAACCATAGATACAGTAAAAAACATTGCAAACAAATGGTTGGCGCATGTCAATTTAAAATTCGAATTTATTGCCGGAGCAGTGGGTGACATTCGCATAAAAATCGAGCCAAACCAAACCATTGGCTCTTACTCCCTTTTAGGTACAGATGCACTGACCTGCCCCCCAGACAAACCCACTATGAAAATAGGAACAGCTTTAGAGAATGATGATTTCGAAACCACTGTATTACATGAATTTGGTCACGCACTCGGCCTCCATCATGAACATCAACATCCCGATGCAGATATCCCTTGGGATCTGGAAAAAGTCTACGCGTGGTATAAAGAAAATTTCGACTGGGAGCGTGATCGAGTTGATTCACAGGTCCTGCCGTTACCTCGCTCCACATATTACATCTATGGCGATTACGACCCCTTGTCAGTCATGCATTACGACATCGATAGCAACCTTACCCTGAACAACTGGTCACACCCTGAAAATTCCAAGCTAAGTGAAAGCGACATGGAGATGATTCGCAAAATCTACCCTCACAAAACTATACTCGACACACTCTCTGAGCTATACGACAAACTGAAATCACCACTTTTTGGCAGAACTCATTAACAACTAAATGTTTTTAAAGCACGATTTTTAGCTCTAGCCATATCGATGACTCTTCGATACTCGCTGCAACACAGCAATGAAAACGATCAAAAGAGTGTGCATCATTACTTCATTGCTCCCAGCTTGGCTTCACTTGGATCCAGTTCCCCAACACCTCTCGCAGCACGTCATCACCTAATAGGAGATGACGTGTTCGGAAAATTTCGGGAAATCTGAAGTTCAAATGAGGCCACGCCGGGAAACCTGAAATAAGCGATATAGGCCGGGCTTACAGCAGTGGATAGATGTTGTTTATGTTGATCTTGTCTTGCTCACTTAACTCTGTATAGCGGCCAACGTGCCAGTCTCCATCGGTGAGGGAATTTTCTACGCTGTAGTGCATGATGGAATATTTGTCATAGTTTCCCAGGAAGGTGTCGGCACCGGTTTCTAAATCAAATATATTGTGATCAATGACTTCTCTGCTCCACCCAATAACGTTGGTGTAGTACTCATATACTTTTTCCCGGTTCCAGGGGATATTTGCCTGGGGATGCAAGTGGGCGTGATGCAAACCTAATGCGTGGCCGAACTCGTGAAGTACTGTACGGCGAAAGACCATGTATGGGGCATCTATCCCAATGAGGAGCGTGGGTTCGTCTGGTGGCTGCAGCAATGCATCTGTCCCGAGTGTGGACCAGCTGTCTTCGCCCTTCATGTCAATCCGTATTTCACCGCCAGATTCAACGACTTCGAAAGCCAGGYCGACATAAGGTTCCCACTCGCGAATGATTCGTTCAGCGTCATACTTCATCTCGTCGCGCAATCCTGGCATGAACGAAATAGTAATGTTTTTTCCATTTTCCCAGAACGTGCTGTGGTAACCAACCGAGCGTTTTTGGTGCCGTCCGGGCAAGGTGCTGGCGACGTTCCTGGCGTTTTCCTTGACAGCCGCGGCGCGAGAGTCTTGCTCATTTAGCGGCTTTTTCATTCGGACAAAGTGAGGAGTGTGCATAAGTAACTTCCATGTTGTTTGTAACGTTATATTGATCCCTCAGAGCAATAGGTTGTGGATATTAAGATAATGCACTTGAATGTTTCAGGGTCAGCGTTGTTGTAACTGGATAATGAATTGATGTCCCGCCGCCGCATTGCACAGGGCGGGACTTGGTTGTTTATCGTTTTGCGGTAATGAAAGCGCGAATCCGTTCCGCTGCTTCGACGCACTCCGCCAGCGGCGCGACCAGCGCCATCCGCACACGGCCTGCGCCCGGGTTGACGCTATCCACCTCACGGGACAGATAAGAACCCGGCACCACGGTCACGTGTTCCTCGATAAACAGATCACGGCAGAATGCCTCATCATCGCCTTCCACATTCGGCCACAGATAGAAGCCGCCATCCGGGCGCTCCACGTCCATCACCGGGCCGAGGATGTCCAGCACAGCGTCATATTTTTCGCGATACAGCGCACGGTTGGCGCGCACATGCACCTCGTCATTCCACGCGGCAACACTGGCCAGTTGTGTTTGAACCGGCATCGCGCAGCCGTGGTAGGTGCGATAGAGCAGGAAGCCCTTGAGGATGTCGGCGTCACCGGCGACAAAGCCCGAACGCAGTCCCGGCAGGTTCGAACGCTTGGACAGGCTGTGGAACACCACGCAACGCTTGAAGTCCTTGCGACCCAGTTCCGCGCAGGCACTGAGCAGGCCGGGTGGCGGGGTTTGCTCGTCGAAGTACAGTTCGCTGTAGCACTCGTCCGCTGCGATAACGAAGTCATGTTCGTCAGCCAGGGCAATCAGTTTTTTCAGGGTCTCGACCGGGATCAGTGCGCCAGTCGGGTTGCCTGGCGAGCACAGGAACAGGATCTGGCAGCGTTGCCAGATATCCGGCGACACGGCGTCGAAATCCGGGTTGAAGCCGTTCTCGTCCAGGCACGGCAGGTAATGCGGCTTGGCCCCGGCGAGGAACGCCGCGCCTTCGTAGATCTGGTAGAACGGGTTCGGGCTGACCACCAGCGCGTCATCGCCACGGTTGACCACGGTCTGGGTGAAGGCGAACAGCGCTTCGCGGGTGCCGTTGACCGGCAGTACGTTGCGCGCCGGGTCGATCCAGCCTTTGGGGACGTCGAAGCGACGTTCGCACCATGCCGCGATGGCTTCGCGCAGGGCCGGAATACCGAGGGTGGTCGGGTACACCGCCATCTGATCCAGGTTGCTGGCCAGGGCCTCGGCGACAAAGCTTGGCGAACGGTGTTTCGGCTCGCCGATGGACAGCGCGATCGGACGTTTGTCCGGGTTCGGCGTCACGCTGCCAAGCAGGGCGCGGAGTTTCTCGAACGGGTAGGGCTGGAGCTGGGACAGAGCGTTGTTCATCGATGTATCTCGTTCGGTGTGGGAACGGGCAAGCCCTGTTTCCTGTAGGAGCTGGCTCGCGTTGTTGGTTCAGATGCTGATGCGCGACAGTTTGATATCGGGTTCCTGGTTGACGCTCAGTTGTTCGACGATCGCATCCTGCAGGCGGCTGCACAGCAGTGGGTCGGACAGCGGCTGGTTGTTGGCGTCGGTGATGAAGAACACGTCTTCCACGCGCTCGCCGAGGGTGGCGATCTTGGCGTTTTGCAGCGACAGATCGAACTCCAGGAAAATCGTGCCAATCCGCGCCAGCAGGCCCGGGCGGTCGGGCGCCGTGAGCTCCAGTACCGTCACCTGGCGCTGGGCGTCGTTGTGGATCGTCACCTGTGGCGCAAAGGCGAAATGCTTGAGCTGACGGGGAACCCGGCGCTGGATGATGGTCGGGTAGTCGTCCGGGTTGCGCAGGGCTTCGGTCAGGCCGTCGCGGATTTGCTTGATCCGCGCCGGGTTATCGCCGATCGAGTCGCCGTCGGCGTCGAGCACGATGTAGGTGTCGAGGGTGAACTGGCTGCTGGAGGTGATGATCCGGGCGTCGTGAATGTTCAGGTTGAGCTGGTCCATCGCCGCCACGGTCACGGCAAAGAAGTCGTGCTGGTCGGGGGCATAGATGAAGATTTGCGTGCCACCTTCAAATTCGCGCTGGGTGGTTTCCTTGATGAGAACCAGTGGCCCTCCGTCAGCTGGTTGCTGGAGGATCGCGTCGCTGTGCCAGGCCACGTCGCCGGCGGTGTGGCGCAGGAAATAGTCATCACCCAACTGCGCCCACAGTTGTTCGACATCGTCCGGGTCGGTGCCGCCGCGCACCAGGATATCCAGGGCGGCGCTCTGGGTCTGGCGGATCTGTTCTTCGCGGTCCACCGGGTTCTCCAGGCCACGACGCAGGGCGCGCTTGGTCTCGGTATAGAGCTGACGCAGCAGGCTGGCGCGCCAGGAGTTCCACAGGGTCGGGTTGGTGGCGTTGATGTCGGCGACGGTCAGCACATACAGATAGTTGAGGCGGGTTTCGTCGCCGACGATCTGCGCGAAGTCGTGGATCACCTGTGGGTCGGACAGGTCCTTGCGCTGGGCTGTGGTCGACATCACCAGGTGGTTTTGCACCAGCCACACGATCAGGCGGCTGTCCCACACTGGCAGATGGTGGCGCTGGCAAAAGGCCTCGGCATCCACGGCGCCGATGTCCGAGTGATCGCCATGCCGGCCTTTGCCGATGTCGTGGTACAGGCCGGCCATGTAGATCAGCTCGGGTTTGGGCAGCTTGCCCATGAGCTTGCTGGCCAGCGGGAATTTTTCCGACACCTGGGTGTACTGCAACTTACGCAGGTGTTTGATCAGGTTCAGGGTGTGCGCGTCGACCGTATAGATGTGGAAGAGGTCATGCTGCATCTGCCCGACGATAAAACCGAATTCGGGTAGATAACGCCCAAGGATGCCGTAACGGTTCATTCGCCGCAGGTTGCGGTGGATACCGATCTTGCATTTGAACAATTCGATAAACAGGCTGGTGTTGCGAATATCGTTGCGGAAGTCGTCGTCGATCAGGTGACGGTTCTCCCGCAGCAGGCGAATGGTGTCGGCGCGCACGCCCTTGATTTCCGGCTGCTGGGCCATCAGCACGAAGATTTCGAGCATGGCGAACGGCGTGCGGCGAAAGACGTTGTCGTTGCGTGCTTCGATGTAGCCGTCATGCAGCTGGAAGCGCGAGTTGATCGGCTGCGGTGGCGCTTGGTCTTGCGGTGCGAGGATGACTTCCTCGAAGTGCTGGATGATCAGGTCGCTGAGCTGGGCGATGCTCATCACCACCCGGTAATACTGCTGCATGAAGTTTTCGATGGCTTGCTTGGCGTCGTCGCCTTTGAAGCCCAGCAGCCCGGCAATGGTGCGCTGGTGATCGAACAGCAGGCGGTCTTCGGAGCGGCCGGCGAGCATGTGCAGGGCATAGCGAACCTTCCACAGGAACTCCTGGGAAGAGGCGAGCAGGGCGTTTTCGCTTTCGACCAGAAAGCCTTCGCCAGCCAGTGCCCGCAGGTTCAGGGTGCCGTACTCGCGACGGGCCACCCACAGGATCGTCTGGATATCCCGCAGGCCGCCGGGCGAGCCTTTGACGTTGGGTTCCAGGTTGTATTCGGTGTCGTTGTACTTGTGGTGGCGGGCCTTTTGTTCGGCGCGCTTGGCCAGGAAGAAGTCCTTGCTCGGCCACATGTGCGCGGTGCTGGTGACGTCCAGCATGCGCAGGCGCAAATGCTCGGGGCCGGCGATGGTGCGGCTTTCCATCAGGTTGGTGACGACCGTCAGATCGGCGCGGGCCTCGACGGCGCACTCCTCGATAGAGCGAACGCTCTGACCAACCTCCAGGCCGATGTCCCACAACAGCGTCAGAAAACGCTCGATGGAATCGCGGAAAACTTCGTGGTCGGCGCTGTCCAGCAGGATCAGCAAATCGATATCGGAGTAAGGATGCAGTTCACCACGGCCGTAACCGCCGACCGCGACCAGCGCGATGTCGGCGTCCTCGCTCCAGCTGAACTGCTCCCAGGCCTTTTGCAGGATGTTGTCGACGAACCAGGCGCGATCCTCGATCAGCCGGCGAATGTCGCGGCCGCTGCGAAAGCGCGCGTCAAGCACCTCGCGGGCCTGGCGGATCGCCTTCTTGAAGGCCGCGATCGGGCTTGCCTTCAGGGCCAGTTCAGCCTGGAACTGGCCACGGTCGAAGAGTTCGGGATCCACCTGCGGCATCGATTGGCTTTCCTTTCTATAGGCGATGTACGGTAACGGGATCAGGGCGAAACGCGAGGGATGGTGTCATCGCTGCGCAGGGTGAAGATCTCGTAACCGGTTTCGGTCACCAGCAGGGTGTGCTCCCACTGTGCCGAGAGCTTGCGGTCCTTGGTGATCGCGGTCCAGCCGTCGCCCAGTACCTTGGTGTCGGCACGGCCCTGGTTGATCATCGGCTCGATGGTGAAGGTCATGCCGGCCTTGAGTTCCATGCCGGTGCCAGCGCGGCCGTAGTGCAGAATCTGCGGCTCTTCGTGGAACACCTTGCCGATACCGTGGCCGCAGAATTCGCGAACCACCGAGAATCCGTTCTTTTCAGCGTGCTTCTGGATGATTTCGCCGATGTCGCCCAGGCGGCAGCCGGGTTTGACGATTTCAATCGCTTTGTACATGCATTCCTGGGTCACCTGGGACAGGCGCTCGGCCCAGACCGGCACGGTGCCGACGTGGAACATGCGGCTGGTGTCGCCGTGGTAGCCGTCCTTGATGACGGTGACGTCGATGTTCAGGGTGTCGCCATCCTTGAGCGGCTTGTCGTTCGGGATGCCGTGGCAGACTACGTGGTTGATCGACGTGCAGATCGACTTCGGATAGCCCTTGTAGTTGAGCGGGGCAGGGATGGCTTTCTGCTCATTGACGATGTAGTCGTGGCAGATCTGGTTCAGTTGGTCGGTGGTAACGCCCGGCTTGACATATTCGGCAATCATTTCCAGCACATCGGCGGCCAGTTTGCCGGCGATACGCATTTTGGCAATGTCCTCGGGGGTTTTGAGGGTGACGGTCATACAGGCTCTCTCTGCGCCAGCCGGCGCTTTCTAAACGGAAAGGGCATTGCGCGATCGATCTTCGCAGCCCTGAAAAATGCGATTCTACCAGACGATCAGCGCAAATCTGCGCCTGTGTGCATCGCTTCTCTCTATAGAATGGTGCATTCTTGGCGGATTCCAAGGGACGGAGCAAAGCGCCCGCCAGGATTTCAGAATCCGGGTTCCGTTTTGCCCTGCCTTGTGATATAAAATGCGCCGCTTTCCGGGGATGTCCCGAAAAGCCTAAATCCACACACGTGTCGACACGATGACCTGGGTGCCTTCAGCTGATGCTGCTGGTTGGTCATTGGGATACGTGGAGGCCAAACCCGACTTATTAAGGAACTATCATGTCCCAAGTCAACATGCGCGATATGCTGAAGGCCGGTGTGCACTTCGGTCACCAGACCCGTTACTGGAACCCGAAAATGGGCAAGTACATTTTCGGCGCGCGTAACAAGATCCACATCATCAACCTTGAAAAAACCCTGCCAATGTTCAACGAAGCTCTGACTTTCGTAGAGCGTCTGGCCCAGGGCAAAAACAAGATTCTGTTCGTCGGCACCAAGCGTTCCGCTGGCAAGATCGTTGCTGAAGAAGCAGCACGTTGCGGTTCGCCGTACGTCGATCACCGCTGGTTGGGCGGCATGCTAACCAACTTCAAAACCATCCGTGCTTCCATCAAGCGTCTGCGTGACCTTGAAGTTCAAGCCGAAGACGGTACTTTCGCCAAGCTGACCAAGAAAGAAGCGCTGATGCGCTCCCGTGACCTGGAAAAGCTGGATCGTTCCCTGGGTGGTATCAAGGACATGGGCGGTCTGCCAGACGCTCTGTTCGTTATCGACGTTGATCACGAGCGCATCGCGATCACCGAAGCCAACAAGCTGGGCATCCCGGTTATCGGCGTAGTCGATACCAACAGCAGCCCGGAAGGCGTTGACTACATCATCCCAGGCAACGATGACGCAATCCGCGCTATCCAGCTGTACATGGGTTCGATGGCTGACGCTGTCATCCGCGGTCGCAACAACGTTGCCGGCGGCACCGTTGAGTTCGCAGCTGAAGAAACTCAGGCTGCAGCTGAGTAATTGACGCCCTGGCGTTGACTCAGTAAGCAAAAAGGGGGCTTGGCCCCCTTTTTGCCACCTCGAAAACCATTTGTCGGCGCCCACTGCTCTATCTGTAACGTGCGGCAGCTAACAAGGGTGGTTCGGGAAGAATTGATCGCCCGTTCGATCGGGTGGAATGGTTGAAAACCTATCCAAGAGGAATTTGAAATGGCAGAGATTACTGCAGCGTTGGTCAAAGAACTGCGCGAGCGTACCGGCGAAGGCATGATGGACTGCAAAAAGGCCTTGACCAAGGCTGGCGGCGACATCGAGAAAGCCATTGATGACATGCGCGCTTCGGGCGCCATCAAGGCTGCCAAGAAAGCCGGCAACGTTGCCGCTGAAGGTGCTATCGCTCTGAAGGAAGACGGTAAATCCGCCGTTCTGCTGGAAGTGAACTCGCAGACCGACTTCCTGGCCCTGCAGGACGACTTCAAGGAATTTGTTGCAGCAAGCGTTGAAAAAGCGTTCGCCGACAAGTTGACTGATGTTGCTCCGCTGATCGAAGCTCAAGAAACTGCTCGCCTGGTACTGGTCGGCAAGGTTGGCGAAAACGTCAATATCCGTCGTCTGGCACGCGTTGAAGGTGACGTTGTCGGTGGCTACCTGCACGGCAACAAGATCGGTGTTGCAGTTGTCCTGAAAGGCGGCAGTGTTGAGCTGGCCAAGGACATCGCTATGCACGTAGCGGCTACCAATCCTGAATTCCTGCTGCCATCGGAAGTTTCCGCTGAAGCGATCGAGCGCGAGAAAGGCGTGTTCCTGACGCTGAACGCTGACAAGATCGCCGGCAAGCCGGAAAACATCGTTGAAAACATGGTCAAAGGCCGTATCAGCAAGTTCCTGGCCGAAGCCAGCCTGGTTGAGCAGGCTTTCGTCAAGAACCCTGAAATCAAGGTCGGCGACCTGGCCAAGAAAGCCGGCGCTGAAATCGTTTCCTTCACTTACTTCAAAGTAGGCGAAGGCATCGAGAAGCCAGTGGACAACTTCGCAGAAGAAGTTGCTGCCCAGCTGGCTGCCGCCAAGCAATAAGACGGTTTTTTAACTGTCGCCCAGAAGAGGCTGCCCGCTCACGCGCGCAGCCTCTTTTCAGATGGGGCGCCAATTTTTATTTGGTTTCCTTTTGGAACTGGCTTACAAAGCCATGTTCCGATGGCGCTGAAGCAGCGCCAAGCTAGATTGAACGCCAGCTGTAAACAGCTCGCAAAGAATTTTTAAAATACGCCGCAGGAGAGATTCGCAATGGCTCAGCAGGGCAGTGGTTATCAGGCTCGCTATAAACGCATTCTACTCAAGCTTAGCGGCGAGGCCCTGATGGGCTCGGAAGAGTTCGGGATCGACCCGAAAGTTCTGGATCGCATGGCATTGGAAGTTGGCCAACTGGTCGGCATCGGTGTTCAGGTCGGTCTGGTCATCGGTGGTGGCAACCTGTTCCGCGGCGCGGCGCTCAGCGCGGCGGGCATGGATCGGGTTACCGGCGACCACATGGGCATGCTGGCCACTGTGATGAACGCCCTGGCAATGCGCGACGCGCTGGAACGTGCCAATATCTCGGCCATCGTGATGTCGGCCATTTCCATGGTAGGCGTGACCGATCACTACGATCGCCGCAAGGCCATGCGCCACTTGAATTCCAAGGAAGTGGTGATTTTCGCGGCCGGTACGGGTAACCCGTTCTTTACGACGGATTCGGCTGCCTGCCTGCGTGCAATCGAAATCGATGCCGATGTCGTGCTCAAGGCGACCAAGGTCGATGGCGTCTACACCGCTGACCCGTTCAAAGACCCGCATGCCGAGAAGTTCGATCATCTGACCTACGATGAAGTGCTGGATCGCAAGCTGGGTGTGATGGATCTGACGGCCATTTGCCTGTGCCGCGACCACAAGATGCCGCTACGCGTATTTAACATGAACAAGCCCGGCGCCCTGCTGAACATCGTGCATGGTGGCGCTGAAGGAACCCTGATCGAGGAAGGCCAACAATGATCAACGAAATCAAGAAAGACGCTAAAGAGCGCATGCAGAAGTCCGTGGAATCGCTGGCGCACAATTTTGGTCGTATTCGTACCGGCCAGGCGCACCCGAGCATCCTGGAAGGCGTGATGGTGCCGTACTACGGCGCCGACACCCCGATCAAGCAAGTGGCCAACATCACCGTCAAGGACGCCCGTACCCTGCAAGTCGTCGCTTTCGAGCGCAACATGCTGGGTGCTGTCGACAAGGCGATCGGCAGTGCTGGTCTGAACTTGAACCCGACCAACCTCGGCGAGCTGCTGCTGATCAGCATGCCTGCACTGACTGAAGAAACCCGTCGTGGTTTCACCAAGCAGGCTCGCGACGTTGCTGAAGATGCCCGTGTTGCCGTGCGCAACATCCGTCGTGATGCCAACAGCCAGCTCAAGGATCTGGTCAAGGAAAAAGAAATCAGCGAAGACGAAGAGCGTCGCGCCACTGGCGAGATCGATGATCTGACCAAGAAGTTCGTGGCCGAAATCGACGCGAAGCTGGCAGAGAAAGAAAAAGACCTGATGGCCGTATAAGGGTCGCGTTTTCATGGAAAAGACCAAGCAGACTGCACCGTCCGCGGTGCCGCGCCATGTCGCGATTATCATGGATGGTAACAATCGCTGGGCGAAGAAGCGCTTTATGCCGGGTGTCGCCGGGCATAAAGCGGGTGTGGATGCGGTACGTGCGGTCATTGAGGTTTGTGCCGAGGCCAAGGTCGAAGTATTGACCCTGTTCGCCTTTTCCAGCGAGAACTGGCAGCGTCCGGCCGATGAGGTCAGCGCCTTGATGGATCTGTTCTTCAGGGCACTGCGTCGTGAGGCCAAGCGCCTCAACGACAACAACATCAGCCTGCGCATCATTGGTGACCGCTCGCGTTTTCATCCGGAGCTGCAGGCTGCCATGCGTGAAGCCGAGGCCATGACGGTCGGCGCCAATCGCTTTATCCTGCAGATCGCCGCCAATTACGGCGGTCAGTGGGATATCGCGCAAGCTGCGCAGCGACTGGCGCGAGAAGTTCAGGCCGGGCACTTGCGTCCCGAAGACATCACGCCTGATCTGCTGCAGACCTGCCTGGTCACGGGCGACCTGCCGTTGCCGGACCTGTGTATCCGTACCGGTGGCGAGCACCGCATCAGCAACTTCCTGCTCTGGCAACTGGCCTATGCCGAGTTGTATTTTTCCGACCTGTTCTGGCCGGACTTCAAACACGATGCCATGCGCAATGCGCTGGCCGATTTCGCTTCCCGCCAGCGCCGCTTCGGTAAAACGAGCGAGCAGGTCGAGGCTGGAGCCCGGGTTTAATGCTTAAACAACGAATCATCACCGCGCTGATCCTGCTGCCGATTGCCCTGTGCGGGTTTTTCCTGCTTGAAGGTTCCGGTTTTGCACTGTTCATCGGTCTGGTCGTAACCCTTGGTGCCTGGGAGTGGGCGCGCCTGGCGGGTTTTGCCGGTCAGGTGTTCCGCGTCGGCTATGCCGTTGTGGTCGCATTGATGCTGTTCCTCATGTACATCCTGCCCGGCCTCGCGCCTTGGGTATTGGGTGCTTCGGTGTTGTGGTGGGTGGTGGCGACGTATCTGGTGCTGACCTATCCGCATTCGAGTGAGCATTGGTCCAATGCGGCGACCAGGTTGGTGATCGGCCTGTTGATTCTCCTGCCGGCCTGGCAAGGTCTGGTGCAGATCAAACAATACCCGCTGGGTAACTGGCTGATCATGGCGGTGATGGTGTTGGTCTGGGGGGCCGATGTTGGCGCCTACTTCTCTGGTCGTGCTTTCGGCAAGCGCAAGCTCGCACCGCAGGTCAGTCCGGGCAAGAGCTGGGAAGGCGTGTACGGTGGTCTGGCGTTGAGCCTGGTGATTACCGCAATGGTTGCCCTGGTGCGCGACTGGACGGTGGCCGAGCTGCTCAAAGGGCTGATCGGTGCCGCGCTGATCGTGTTCATTTCGGTGGTGGGCGACCTCACTGAGAGCATGTTCAAGCGCCAGTCAGGGATCAAGGACAGCAGCAATCTGCTTCCGGGGCACGGCGGCGTGCTGGATCGTATCGACAGCCTGACTGCAGCGATTCCGGTATTTGCCGTGCTGCTGTGGATGGCGGCCCCATGAGCCGCTCGCAACAGATTACCGTGCTGGGTGCGACCGGCTCGATTGGCCTGAGTACGCTCGACGTCATCGCTCGCCATCCTGACCGTTATCAGGTCTTTGCCTTGAGTGGCTTCACCCGCTTGAGTGAATTGCTGGCGCTCTGTGTGCGCCATGTCCCGCGATATGCTGTGGTGCCTGAGGTCGCGGCTGCCCGCACCCTGCAGGATGATTTGCGCGCGGCAGGTCTTTCGACTCGAGTTCTGGTGGGTGAGGAAGGTTTGTGTCAGGTCGCTTCCGATCCGGAAGTCGATACGGTCATGGCGGCCATCGTCGGTGCAGCGGGATTGCGCCCGACACTGGCGGCGGTCGAGGCTGGCAAGAAGATCCTCCTGGCCAATAAAGAAGCACTGGTCATGTCCGGCGCGCTGTTTATGCAGGCGGTGCGCAAGAGCGGTTCGGTGTTGCTGCCGATCGATAGCGAGCACAACGCGATTTTTCAGTGCATGCCGCTGGATTATGCCCGTGGCCTTGAGGCGGTCGGTGTGCGTCGGATTCTGCTGACAGCTTCCGGCGGTCCGTTCCGGCAGACGCCAATAGCTGAACTGGCGCATGTTTCTCCCGATCAGGCTTGTGCGCACCCGAACTGGTCCATGGGGCGAAAAATCTCCGTTGACTCGGCCAGCATGATGAACAAGGGGCTTGAGTTGATCGAAGCCTGCTGGCTGTTCGATGCCAAGCCATCTCAGGTCGAAGTGGTGATTCACCCGCAAAGTGTGATTCATTCGCTGGTCGACTATGTCGACGGTTCTGTCCTGGCGCAGTTGGGTAATCCGGACATGCGCACGCCCATCGCCAATGCCCTGGCCTGGCCGGAGCGGATTGACTCGGGTGTGGCACCGCTGGATCTGTTTGCCATTGCACGGCTGGACTTCCAGGCGCCCGATGAAGAGCGTTTCCCTTGTCTGCGTCTGGCCCGTCAGGCAGCCGAGGCGGGTAACAGCGCGCCGGCGATGCTCAATGCGGCGAACGAAGTGGCGGTGGCGGCATTTCTCGACGAGCGGGTTCGTTACCCGGAAATCGCGAGTATCATCGAAGAAGTATTGAATCTGGAGCCTGTAGTGGCAGTGGGCGATCTCGAGGCAGTGTTCACGGCAGACGCGAAGGCGCGATTGCTGGCCGGACAATGGTTGAGTCGTCACGGGCGGTAAATGCTGCGGATAGTTGACCCAGGCAGCAGCGGATCGGATTGCGGAGAAAGTAGATGAGCGCGCTCTATATGATTGTCGGCACCCTGGTCGCTCTGGGTGTGCTGGTTACCTTCCACGAGTTCGGCCATTTTTGGGTCGCGCGTCGTTGTGGGGTCAAAGTGCTGCGCTTCTCCGTAGGCTTCGGCATGCCATTGCTGCGCTGGCACGACAAGCAAGGCACCGAATTCGTCATCGCCGCGATTCCGTTGGGCGGCTACGTCAAAATGCTCGACGAGCGCGAGGGTGAAGTGCCCCTCGATCAGCTCGGCCAGACCTTCAATCGCAAGTCCGTTCGTCAGCGCATTGCCATCGTAGCTGCAGGGCCGATAGCCAATTTCCTGCTGGCATTGGTGTTCTTCTGGGGTTTGGCAATGCTCGGCAGCGAGCAGGTGCGTCCAGTCATCGGGGCTGTCGAGTCCGGCAGTATTGCGGCCAAGGCGGGTTTGAGCCCAGGCCAGGAAATCGTGGCCATTGATGGTGAGGCGACTTCAGGCTGGGCGGAGGTGAATCTGCAATTGGTTCGTCGCCTGGGTGAAAGCGGCTCGTTGCAGATAATGGTTCGCGAACAGGGCTCCACGGCTGATTCCCCTCGTGAACTTGCGCTGAACAAATGGCTCAAAGGGGCTGACGAGCCGGACCCTATCCACTCGTTGGGGATTCGCCCGTGGCGCCCGGCATTGCCGCCTGTCCTGGCTGAGCTCGATCCAAAGGGGCCAGCTCAGGCTGCCGGCCTGAAGGCGGGTGACCGGTTGCTGGCGCTTGATGGTCGTACGCTGGATGACTGGCAGCAGGTCGTCGATACCGTCCGTATGCATCCTGACACCAAAATCATGCTGCGGGTTGAGCGCGACGGTGCTCAAATCGACGTCCCTGTGACGCTGGCCGCTCGCGGCGAGAGCAAGTCACCCAGCGGTTACCTGGGGGCTGGGGTGAAGGCGGTCGATTGGCCACCGGAAATGATCCGCGAGGTCAGTTACGGGCCATTGGCAGCGATTGGCGAGGGGGCTCGACGCACCTGGACCATGAGCGTGCTGACCCTTGATTCWCTGAAGAAAATGTTGTTCGGCGAGCTCTCGGTAAAAAACTTGAGTGGACCGATAACCATTGCTAAAGTGGCGGGCGCTTCGGCCCAGTCGGGTGTTGCTGATTTCCTGAATTTCCTTGCTTATCTGAGTATTAGCCTGGGCGTTCTGAATTTGTTGCCCATTCCGGTACTGGATGGGGGACATTTGTTGTTTTATCTGATCGAGTGGGCGCGTGGTCGTCCCTTGTCGGATCGGGTGCAAGGTTGGGGGGTACAGATCGGTATCAGTTTGGTGATCGGGGTGATGTTGCTTGCTCTGGTCAATGATCTGGGTCGATTGTAACGCTTCGCTGAATTGCGAATCTGCCGCATTTTGCGGCAGTTTGTTTATTGCCAGTTGGAATAAGAAAGGACTTCATGAAACGTCTGCTGCTAACTGCGGTTCTCACCGTATTGATGATCGCCGAAGTTCACGCCGAGTCCTTCACTATCTCTGATATTCGCGTCAATGGCCTCCAGCGGGTCTCCGCGGGGAGCGTCTTTGGTGCTTTGCCGTTGAACGTCGGTGAACAGGCGGATGATCGTCGCCTGGTGGAATCCACTCGTGCGTTGTTCAAAACCGGTTTCTTTCAAGATATCCAGCTGGGCCGCGATGGCAACGTCCTGGTCATCACGGTAGTCGAGCGCCCGTCTGTTGCCAGTATCGAGATCGAAGGTAACAAGGCGATCTCTACTGAAGACCTGATGAAAGGCCTCAAGCAATCCGGTCTGGCCGAAGGCGAGATCTTCCAGCGTGCCACCCTTGAAGGTGTGCGTAACGAATTGCAGCGCCAGTACGTCGCCCAGGGTCGCTACTCGGCTACCGTCGACACCGAAGTGGTGCCGCAACCGCGTAACCGCGTCGGCCTGAAGGTCAACATCAACGAAGGTACGGTTGCCGCTATCCAGCACATCAACGTGGTGGGCAACACGGTTTTCCCCGATGAAGACCTGATCGACCTGTTCGAACTCAAAACCACCAACTGGTTGTCGTTCTTCAAGAACGACGACAAGTACGCCCGTGAAAAACTGTCCGGTGACCTGGAGCGTCTGCGTTCCTACTACCTGGACCGTGGCTATATCAACATGGATATCGCTTCGACCCAGGTCTCCATTACACCGGACAAGAAGCACGTCTACATCACGGTCAACGTCAACGAAGGCGACAAGTACACCGTTCGTGACGTCAAGCTCAGCGGTGACCTGAAAGTCCCTGAAGACCAGGTCAAGTCCCTGCTGCTGGTGCAAAAAGGCCAGGTGTTCTCGCGCAAGCTGATGACCACCACCTCTGAACTGATCACCCGCCGTCTGGGTAACGAGGGTTATACCTTCGCCAACGTCAACGGCGTGCCTCAGCCGCACGAAGAAGATCACACCGTAGACATCCTGTTCGCGGTCGATCCGGGTAAGCGTGCCTACGTGAACCGCATCAACTTCCGCGGCAACACCAAGTCCGAAGACGAAGTGCTGCGTCGTGAAATGCGCCAGATGGAAGGCGGCTGGGCTTCGACCTACCTGATCGACCAGTCCAAGACCCGTCTGGAACGTCTGGGCTTCTTCAAGGAAGTCAACGTTGAGACCCCGGCCGTGCCGGGTGTCGATGACCRGGTGGACGTCAACTACAGCGTTGAAGAGCAAGCCTCCGGTTCGATTACCGCCAGCGTCGGTTTCGCCCAGAGTGCCGGTCTGATCCTTGGTGGCTCGATCACCCAGAACAACTTCCTGGGTACCGGTAACAAGGTCAGCATCGGCTTGACCAAAAGCCAATACCAGACGCGTTACAACTTTGGTTTTGTTGACCCCTACTGGACGGCTGATGGCGTGAGCCTGGGTTACAACGCCTTCTACCGCACCACTGACTACAAAGACCTCGATGTCAACGTAGCGAGCTACGCCGTAGACAGCTTGGGTGCAGGTGTCAGCGTCGGTTACCCGATCAGCGAGACTTCGCGTCTGACCTTTGGCCTGAATGCGCAGCAGGATAAGATCAAGACCGGTGAATTCACCGTCGACGAGATTTTCGACTTCGTTAACCGTGAAGGTGATCAGTACCTGAACTTCAAGGCTTCGGCCGGCTGGTCCGAATCTACCTTGAACAAAGGCGTATTGGCGACCCGTGGTCATTCTCAAAGCTTGACGGCGGAAGCCACCATACCGGGTAGCGACCTGTCGTTCTACAAACTCGATTACCGTGGCCAGTTGTTCCAGCCACTGAGCGAAAATTACACCATGCGCCTGCACACCGAATTGGGTTATGGCGACGGTTACGGCTCGACCGATGGCTTGCCATTCTATGAAAACTACTATGCTGGTGGTTTTAATTCGGTTCGTGGCTTCAAGGACAGCACTCTGGGTCCTCGTAGTACGCCGAGTCGTGGCGTGGGTGTAACGGGTAATACCGGAACGCTGGCTGATCCGGACGATGATCCACTGCCGTTTGGTGGTAACGTCCTGATCCAGGGCGGTGTGGAAGTACTGTTCCCTATGCCTTTCGTCAAGGATCAACGATCCCTGCGTACCTCGGTATTCTGGGATGTGGGTAATGTGTTCGACTCCAAGTGCGAGCAGACGACAAATACCAACCCTGCGTCGAAGTCCAACACGCAGTGCAACGACATCAGCTTGAGCAACTTGGCCAGTTCTGTCGGTGTGGGTGTGACCTGGGTCACCGCACTGGGTCCTCTGAGTTTCGCATTGGCCATGCCGGTCAAGAAACCGGATAACGCTGAGACTCAAGTGTTCCAATTTTCCCTCGGCCAGACGTTCTAAGCGTCTGACCCAAGATAACGACAATGAATTTTGTAGGAGTGCATCGTGCGTAAGTTGACTCAATTGGTTCTCCTGGCCAGCGTACTGGTCGCTGGTCCGGCATTCGCCGACATGAAAATTGCTGTTCTGAACTATCAGATGGCTTTGCTGGAGTCCGATGCGGCCAAGAAATACGCCGTGGATGCCGAGAAGAAGTTCGGTCCTCAACTGACCAAGCTCAAGACCCTGGAAAGCAGCGCCAAGGGCATTCAGGACCGCCTGATGGCCGGTGGCGACAAAATGCAGCAGGGTGAGCGCGAGCGTCTGGAGCTTGAATTCAAGCAAAAGGCCCGTGACTTCCAGTTCCAGTCCAAGGAGCTGAACGAAGCCAAGGCCGTTGCCGACCGTGAAATGCTGAAGCAGCTCAAGCCGAAACTGGACAGCGCTGTGGAAGAAGTCATCAAGAAAGGTGCTTTTGACCTGGTCTTCGAGCGTGGCGCAGTGATTGATGTCAAGCCTCAGTACGACATCACTCGCCAGGTTATCGAGCGCATGAATCAGCTGAAGTAATCCATGACCGTGACCATTAAGCTCGGCCAGCTGGCCGAGTTCCTCGGCGCCACGCTACATGGCGATCCCGAGAAAGCAATTACTGGGCTAGCCACCTTGCAGGAGGCTGGCCCAGCTCAGTTGAGCTTTCTCGCAAACCCCCAATACCGTAAGTACCTGGCAGGTAGTCAGGCTGCAGCCTTGTTGCTGAAAGCCGCTGACGCCGAAGGTCATTGCGGGGATGTGCTGGTGGTGCCGGATCCGTATGCGGCCTACGCACGTGTTTCCCACCTGTTCGATCCCAAGCCCAAGTCCGCTGCCGGCATACATCCCACGGCGGTGATCGCTGCGGATGCGGTAGTCGATCCTGCGGCGAGTATCGGTGCTTTTGTGGTGATCGAAAGCGGTGCGCAGATTGCAGCCGGTACGACTGTCGGCGCGCATTGCTTCATCGGTGCTCGCAGCGTGGTGGGTGAGGGTGGCTGGCTCGCGCCGCGTGTGACCCTTTATCACGACGTTCGCGTCGGCAAACGGGTCGTCATTCAATCCGGAGCGGTGCTCGGCGGCGAAGGTTTCGGTTTTGCCAATGAAAAAGGTATCTGGCAGAAAATCGCCCAGATCGGTGGCGTGTTGATCGGCGATGACGTTGAAATCGGCGTGAACACGGCTATAGATCGCGGTGCGCTGGCCGATACCATCATCGGTAATGGTGTGAAGCTCGACAACCAGATCCAGATCGCTCACAACGTTCAGGTCGGTGATCACACCGCCATGGCCGCCTGTGTCGGGATCTCCGGCAGCACCAAAATTGGCAAGCATTGCATGCTCGCTGGTGGTGTGGGGCTGGTAGGGCATATCGAAATTTGCGACAACGTTTTCATCACCGGGATGACCATGGTGACCCACTCGATTACCGAAAAGGGTTCCTATTCTTCCGGTACGGCCATGCAGCCGGCAGCCGAGTGGCGCAAAAGCGCGGCACGCATTCGTCAGCTCGATGACATTGCGCGGCGTCTGCGCCAGCTGGAAAAGCAAGTAGGGGAAGTGACCCCTGACGGTAATGCTTCATCAGATGGCTGATACCATTTCCATATCAAGTGTGCACAGCCGCAAAACAGACTGCGTGGAAACGTAGCGAGCGAAGACAAGACAAGGCAAAAACAGGCGAGGAACGGTTGGAGTCGCACTCGACTTTACTGGCTGTAAATGAGCATTCCGAGCCTGTTTTTAACGCAGTATTGTCGAGCGCAGTAGTTTCCACACAGTCTGTGGACTGGCTCCTTGATTTGCTAGAGGAACGTGCGTCAGTCGCGCGCTCCCAATCTTTACATAGGCTTCCCCCCGAAATGATGGACATCAACGAGATTCGCGAATACCTGCCTCACCGTTACCCGTTCCTGCTGGTGGACCGGGTAGTGGAGCTGGATGTTGAAGGCAAGCGCATTCGCGCCTACAAGAATGTCAGCATCAACGAACCGTTCTTCAACGGTCACTTCCCTGCGCATCCAATCATGCCTGGCGTATTGATCATCGAAGCAATGGCTCAGGCTGCCGGGATCCTTGGTTTCAAAATGCTCGACGTGAAACCGGCCGACGGCACTCTTTATTACTTCGTCGGTTCCGACAAGCTGCGCTTCCGCCAGCCGGTTCTGCCAGGCGATCAGTTGATCCTTGAAGCCAAGTTCATCAGCTGCAAGCGTCAGATCTGGAAGTTCGAATGCCAGGCTTCGGTCGATGGCAAGCCTGTCTGCTCCGCTGAAATCATCTGCGCGGAACGCAAGCTATGAGTTTGATTGACCCTCGTGCAATCATCGATCCGACAGCCGTTCTGGCTGACGGCGTCGAGGTCGGCCCGTGGTCGATCGTCGGCGCAGGTGTGGAAATCGGCGAGGGGACAGTCATCGGGCCGCACGTGATCCTCAAGGGCCCGACGCGAATCGGTAAGCACAATCGCATCTACCAGTTTTCCTCGGTGGGCGAAGACACACCTGACCTGAAGTACAAGGGCGAGGAAACCCGTCTGGTGATTGGTGATCACAACGTCATCCGCGAAGGCGTGACGATTCACCGTGGCACCATCCAGGACCGTTCGGAAACGACCCTGGGCGATCACAACCTGATCATGGCGTATGCCCACATCGGCCACGACAGCGTTATCGGCAACCACTGCATCCTGGTGAACAACACCGCACTGGCGGGCCATGTGCATGTGGAAGACTGGGCGATCCTTTCCGGTTTTACCCTGGTTCACCAGTATTGCCACATTGGCGCCCACAGCTTTTCAGGCATGGGTACTGCCATCGGCAAGGATGTTCCTGCGTATGTCACGGTGTTCGGTAACCCTGCCGAAGCCCGCAGCATGAACTTTGAAGGCATGCGTCGTCGCGGTTTCAGCGAAGATGCGATTCACGCCCTGCGTCGCGCCTATAAGGTAGTTTACCGCCAGGGCCTGACCGTGGAGCAGGCGCTCGTCGAACTGTCCGAGCCTTCTGCGCAGTTCCCGGAAGTAGCGGTGTTCCGCGACTCCATCCAGTCTTCGACCCGCGGCATCACCCGCTAATCATGGCCAATCTGCGTATTGCGCTGGTAGCGGGCGAGGCTTCCGGCGACATTCTGGGCGCGGGCCTCATGCGCGCGCTCAAGGCTCGTCACCCGGCTGTCGAATTCATCGGTGTGGGTGGTCCGCTGATGCAGGCCGAAGGCCTGACCCCGTATTTCCCGATGGAACGTCTGTCCGTCATGGGCCTGGTGGAAGTGCTGGGCCGGTTACGCGAGTTGCTGGCACGGCGCAAGAAGCTGGTCGCCGACCTGATCGAAGCGAAACCTGATGTGTTCATCGGTATCGACGCGCCAGACTTCAACCTCAATATCGAACTCAAGCTGCGCCAGGCCGGGATCAAGACCGTGCATTACGTCAGCCCGTCGGTCTGGGCCTGGCGGCAGAAGCGGGTGCTGAAGATTCGCGAAGGCTGCGACCTGATGCTCACGCTGTTCCCGTTCGAAGCCAGATTCTACGAAGAGAAGGGCGTACCGGTGCGGTTCGTCGGCCATACCCTGGCCGACGCCATTCCACTCGAAGCCGATCGCAGCGCAGCGCGGGCCGAACTTGGTTTGCCTGACGGGCCGCTGGTGGCGTTGATGCCGGGCAGCCGCGGTGGTGAAGTTGGCCGACTCGGCGCGTTGTTCCTCGATACGGCCCARCGCTTGCGTACGTTGCGCCCGGGCGTGCGGTTTGTCATGCCTTGCGCCAGTGCGCAGCGTCGGGCTCAGCTGGAGGAGTTGCTGGCCGGTCGTGATCTGCCGCTGACCTTGCTCGATGGCAAGTCCCATCTGGCCCTGGCAGCCTGCGACGCCGTGCTGATTGCCTCCGGAACCGCAACACTTGAAGCATTGCTGTACAAGCGGCCGATGGTGGTTGCCTACCGTCTGGCACCGCTGACGTTCTGGATTCTCAAGCGCATGGTGAAAAGCCCCTACATTTCATTGCCGAACTTGCTGGCTCAGCGTCTGTTGGTGCCCGAGTTGTTGCAGGACGATGCAACGGTCGAAGCGCTGGCCCAGACCTTGTCACCGCTGATCGAGGGCGGGGAAGAGCAGACCCGTGGCTTTGATGAGATTCACCGGACCCTGCGTCTGGATGCCTCCAACCAGGCTGCGGACGCAGTGCTGAACCTGATCGGCCAAGACAAATGAGTAAAACGAACATGCAGATGGGGCTGGATTTTACCTTGGTCGCCGAAGTCGAAGAGTTGGTTGCCGGCGTCGATGAAGTCGGTCGCGGCCCGCTCTGTGGCGCGGTGGTTACGGCGGCGGTGATCCTTGATCCGAACCGCCCGATCCTCGGCCTGAACGACTCGAAGAAACTCACCGAAGCCCGCCGCGAAAAGCTCTACGACGAAATCTGCGAAAAAGCCCTGAGCTGGTGTATCGCTCGCGCCGAAGTCGAAGAAATCGACGAACTGAATATCCTGCACGCCACCATGCTGGCCATGCAGCGCGCGGTTGCCGGGCTGCACATCCAGCCGAAGCTGGCGATGATCGATGGTAATCGTTGCCCAAAGCTGCCGATGCGCTCCGAAGCCGTGGTCAAGGGCGATAGCAAGGTTCCAGCCATCGCCGCCGCATCGATTTTGGCCAAGGTCAGCCGTGATCGTGAAATGGCGGCGTTCGAATTGATTTACCCGGGTTACGGCATTGGTGGGCATAAAGGCTACCCGACGCCCGTTCATCTGGAAGCGCTCGCCCGTCTCGGCCCGACCCCGATTCACCGGCGTTCATTTGCCCCGGTGCGGCTGGCCTATGAGGCGCGAGAAGGTCTCATCGAGAGTTAGTCGCGAGGCTGATTTTTTTTACCAAGGCCCGGTACAATCCGGGCCTTGTTGTCTTCATGTTTATAGACAGGATCACTATGCCGGCTTCATTCGTTCACCTACGCCTGCACACTGAATACTCCCTGGTCGACGGTCTGGTGCGGATCAAGCCGCTGGTCAAGACCCTGGTCGGCATGAACATGCCTGCCGTAGCGGTCACTGACCAGAACAACATGTGTTCCCTGGTCAAATTCTATAAAAACGCCATGGGTGCCGGGATCAAGCCGATCTGCGGCGCCGACCTGTGGCTGTCGAACAAGGATCCGGACAACCCGCTGAGCCGGATCAGCCTGCTGGTGATGAACGCCGAAGGCTATCGCAACCTCACCGAACTGATTTCCCGCGGCTTTATCGATGGTCAGCGCAATGGCGCGATCATCATCGAGCGCGAATGGGTCGCTGAAGCCAATGCGGGCTTGATCATGCTGTCGGCGGCCAAAGAAGGCGAGATCGGCCAGGCCATGCTCAGCGGCAATCCCGCCGAGGCCGAAACCCTTGCCCGCGAATGGATGGACGTGTTTCCGGATCGTTTCTACCTGGAAATCCAGCGCACCAACCGCCCGAACGATGAAGAACAGCTGCACGGCGCGGTGGCGCTGGCCGAGAAGCTCGGTGCGCCGCTGGTGGCGACCAATGACGTGCGCTTCATCAAGCAGGAAGACTTCGCCGCCCACGAAACCCGCGTTTGCATCGGTGAAGGCCGCGCCCTCGACGATCCGCGGCGTTCGAAGAATTACAGCGATCAGCAGTACCTCAAAAGCGCCGATGAAATGGCCGAGCTGTTCAGCGACATTCCCGAGGCGCTGGAAAACACCGTCGAGATCGCCAAGCGCTGCAACATCGAAGTGAAGCTGGGCACGCACTTCCTGCCCAACTTCCCGATCCCCGATGGCATGACCATCGACGAGTACTTCCGCAAGGTGTCCTTCGACGGCCTGGAAGAGCGGCTAAGCGTTCTGCTGCCCAAGGACACCACCGAAGACTACGAGGCCAAACGCCAGGTCTATGTCGACCGGCTGAATTTCGAGCTGGATATCATTATCCAGATGGGGTTCCCCGGGTACTTCCTGATCGTGATGGACTTTATCCAGTGGGCCAAGAACAACGGCGTACCGGTGGGTCCTGGCCGTGGATCGGGTGCCGGGTCGCTGGTGGCCTATGTGCAGAAGATCACCGACCTCGACCCGCTGGAATACGACCTGCTGTTCGAACGTTTCCTTAACCCGGAACGGGTTTCCATGCCCGACTTCGACGTCGACTTCTGCATGGACGGTCGTGACCGGGTGATCGACTACGTGGCCGAGAAGTACGGCCGCAATGCGGTAAGCCAGATCATCACCTTCGGTTCCATGGCCGCCAAGGCTGTGGTCCGCGACGTGGCGCGGGTGCAGGGCAAGTCCTACGGCCTGGCGGATCGCCTGTCGAAGATGATTCCGTTCGAAGTCGGCATGACCCTGGAAAAGGCCTACGAGCAGGAAGAGATCCTGCGCGACTTCATCAAGGTCGATGAAGAAGCCGCGGAAATCTGGGAGATGGCCCGCAAGCTCGAAGGCGTTGTGCGTAACGTCGGCAAGCACGCCGGTGGTGTAGTTATCGCGCCAACCAAGCTGACTGACTTCTCGCCGATCTATTGCGACGAGGCCGGTGACGGTCTGGTAACCCAGTTCGACAAGGATGACGTCGAGGCGGCCGGCCTGGTGAAGTTCGACTTCCTCGGTCTGCGGACCCTGACGATCATCGACTGGGCGCTAAAAACCATCAATCGTGACCGCGCCAAGGTCAACGAACCGCCGCTGGATATCGCGTTCATCCCGCTGGATGACAAGCCGACTTACACCTTGCTGCAAAAAGCCGAAACCACGGCGGTGTTCCAGCTTGAATCCCGGGGCATGAAGGAGCTGATCAAAAAGCTCAAGCCCGACTGCCTGGAAGACTTGATCGCACTGGTGGCGCTGTTCCGTCCAGGCCCGCTGCAGTCAGGCATGGTGGATGACTTCATCAACCGTAAGCATGGTCGCGCCGAGCTGGCGTATCCGCACTCGGACTACCAGTACGAAGGCCTCAAGCCAGTACTGGCGCCGACTTACGGCATCATCCTGTATCAGGAACAGGTGATGCAGATTGCCCAGGTCATGGCCGGTTACACCCTCGGTGGTGCGGACATGCTGCGTCGAGCCATGGGTAAGAAAAAACCCGAGGAAATGGCCAAGCAGCGCGGTGGCTTCATTGAAGGTTGTGCCACCAACAACATCGATGCGGACCTCGCCGGTAACATTTTCGACCTGGTAGAAAAATTCGCCGGTTACGGCTTCAACAAATCCCACTCCGCTGCTTATGGCCTGGTGTCGTATCAGACCGCGTGGCTGAAAGCCCATTACCCGGCACCGTTCATGGCTGCGGTACTCTCTGCGGATATGCACAACACCGACAAGGTCGTGACCTTGATCGAAGAAGTGCGGACCATGAAGCTGCGTCTCGACGCGCCGGACGTGAACACGTCCGAGTTCAAGTTCACGGTGAACGACGAAGGCCGGATCATTTACGGCCTCGGTGCCATCAAAGGCGTGGGTGAGGGCCCGGTCGAGGCGATCACCGAAGCGCGTCTGGCCGGTCCGTTCAAGGACCTGTTCGATTTCTGCGCCCGGGTTGACCTCAAGCGCATCAACAAGCGCACCCTCGACGGCTTGATCCGCAGCGGCGCGCTGGATCGCCTCGGGCCGTATTTCCACGATGAGCAGAAAGCCTACCAGGCCAACATCGACCGCAATCGCGCGGTGCTGCTGACGGCCATGGAGGAAGCGATCAAGGCGGCCGAACAAACTGCACGCACCCAGGACAGCGGTCACTCCGACCTGTTTGGCGGTCTGTTTGTCGAAGAGGACGCCGACGTCTACGCCAATCACCGCAAGGCCAAGGAGCTGACCCTCAAGGAGCGCCTGAAAGGGGAGAAAGATACCCTCGGCCTGTACCTGACCGGTCACCCGATTGACGAATACGAGGGTGAAATCCGTCGCTTCGCCCGTCAGCGCATCATCGACCTGAAACCGGCGCGCGATACCCAGACGGTCGCCGGGATGATCATCGCCTTGCGGGTGATGAAGAACAAGAAGGGTGACAAGATGGGGTTCATCACCCTCGACGACCGCTCAGGGCGGATCGAGGCCTCGCTGTTTTCCGAGGCGTTCCATTCCGCGCAGTCGCTGTTGCAGACCGACGCGATGGTGGTGGTCGAAGGCGAGGTCAGCAATGACGACTTCTCCGGTGGCCTGAAGTTGCGGGTCAAGCGGGTGATGAGCATGGAAGATGCGCGCACCAACCTGGCCGAAAGCCTGCGCCTGAAGTTGCATGCCAAGGACCTCAAGGGCGATCAGCTACGCTGGCTGGGTGAACTGTTGAAGCGTCACCGCGGTGCGTGCCCGATCACCATGGATTACACCAGCCCTGATGCGAAGGCCTTGTTGCAGTTTGGCGAAGGCTGGCGGATCGATCCGGCGGATGCGTTGATTCAAGCCCTGCGTGACCAGTTCGGGCGAGACAACGTCTTCCTCCAATACCGTTGACCGGCAGGTGATCTCAGAACGCCTGCCCGCAACCTGAATTTTTAATCTCGACCTCAACGCGCCTGTCCCTTAAGGTAGGGCGCGAATAGACAACCGGCCGGCCCAAGATCCCTTGGGACTCGACCCAAGACGGACGCCTATGAACCCGAATTTTCTAGATTTCGAACAGCCGATCGCCGACCTGCAAGCCAAGATCGAAGAGTTGCGCTTGGTCGGTAATGACAATTCGCTGAATATCGGCGATGAGATCTCCCGCCTGCAGGACAAGAGCAAAACGCTGACCGAAGACATTTTCGGCAAGCTGACCAGCTGGCAGATCGCACGTCTGGCGCGTCACCCGAAACGTCCGTATACCCTGGACTACATCGAACACATCTTCACCGAGTTCGACGAGTTGCACGGTGACCGTCACTTCTCCGACGACGCTGCCATCGTTGGCGGTATTGCCCGTCTGGACGACCAGCCGGTGATGATCATCGGTCACCAGAAGGGCCGTGAAGTGCGCGAGAAAGTTCGCCGCAACTTCGGCATGCCACGTCCGGAAGGCTACCGCAAGGCTTGCCGCCTGATGGAAATGGCCGAGCGTTTCAAAATGCCGATCCTGACCTTCATCGACACCCCGGGCGCCTACCCTGGCATCGACGCCGAAGAGCGTAACCAGAGCGAAGCGATCGCCTGGAACCTGCGTGTCATGGCCCGCCTGAAAACCCCAATCATCGCCACCGTGATCGGTGAAGGTGGTTCCGGTGGTGCACTGGCGATCGGTGTCTGCGACCAGTTGAACATGCTGCAGTACTCGACCTACGCGGTGATCTCGCCGGAAGGTTGCGCTTCGATTCTGTGGAAAACCGCCGAGAAGGCGCCGGACGCCGCTGAAGCCATGGGCATCACCGCTGAGCGCCTGAAAGGCTTGGGTATCGTGGATAAAGTGATCGGCGAGCCATTGGGTGGTGCGCACCGCGACCCAGCCGCTGCCGCCGCATCGATCCGCGCCGAGCTGAGCTCGCAACTGGCGATGCTGAAGAAGTTCGATAACGACGCGCTGCTGGCCCGTCGTTATGAGCGTCTGATGAGCTACGGTCTCTGATCTGACCTCGCTTCGGCCAATGATGCAAAACACTGTGGGAGCGAGCTTGCTCGCGATGAGGGTATAACAGTCGACGAATATGTTGAGTGTTAGGCCGCTATCGCGAGCAAGCTCGCTCCCACATTTGATTTGTGCAAAGGGAAAGATATGGATCGGCCCGCGATTGATTTGCCTTCCAGGCTTTTGCTGAATCTGAAACCATGGCGCAATGCGGCCCATTGGCACATCGCCTTCTCCGGCGGCCTGGACTCCACCGTCCTGCTGCACCTTCTCGCACAACTCGCAAAAACCGAATCCCTGCCGGCGCTGAGCGCCATCCATGTTCATCACGGCCTTCAAGCTGTGGCCGATGCGTGGCCGGAACATTGTCGTGCTGTGTGCGCTGCGCTGGGCGTGCCGCTGCAAGTGGTTCACGTGCAGGTGCAGCCGGGTGCCAGCCTTGAACGTGCAGCTCGGGAGGCGCGGTATCACGCCTTCACTGAAACCGTTCAGGGCAACGAAGTGCTGCTGACAGCCCAGCACCGCGACGATCAGGCGGAAACCCTGTTGTTTCGCCTGTTGCGCGGAGCGGGCGTGCGCGGATTGTCCGGGATGCCGCGTCATCGCCCGTTGGGCAAGGGGTATTTGCTGCGGCCATTGCTTGATGTCACGCGGGCTGAACTGGAGGCTTATGCCAATGCGCATGGCTTGAGCTGGATCGAAGATCCCTCGAACCAGGATCGGCAGTACTCGCGCAATTACCTTAGGCATCAAGTCTTGCCCGTGCTGATCCAGCGCTGGCCACAAGCGGTGGCGACCATGGCCCGCAGCGCGGCGCATTTTACTGAAGCGCAGGGGCTGCTCGAAGAGCTGGCGGACATGGATTTGCGTGAGGCCAGCTCTGCCAGTGAGTTTGCCTGGCTGGGCTTGCGATCCCTTGAACTGGCGCCGCTTGCGCAATTGTCTGTTGCCCGGCAGCGCAATGCCTTGAGTCATTGGCTCGATCCGCTGACTCGCTTGCCGGATACGGACCATTGGTCGGGTTGGGAGAATTTGCGCGACGCCAACGGCGATGCCTGCCCGGTGTGGCGGCTGGCCGATGGCGAACTGCATCGGGCGGGCGGGCGCATCTGGTGGCTGTCCGGTTGCTGGCTGCGCACTATGCCCTCTGCTGGAACGTGGCAAAGTCCAGTATCACCGCTGATATTGCCGGATAACGGTGTACTGAGTGTCACCGGCCAAATCCCCGATGGCCCGTTACAGATCCGCTATCGTGAAGGGGGAGAGGTCATGGCTTTGCCAGGCCGCGGCCATCGGGACCTGAAACGTTTGCTCAATGAAAGCGGTGTACCGTCCTTCGTACGCGGCAGATTGCCGCTGCTCTACAAAGACGGGCAACTGCTGGCGGTAGCGAACCTCAAGGGGCTCGATGGTGGTGCGATCGGCGACTGGCATTTGCACTGGCAGCCACTGAACGAAGATCAAGGTTTGAGCTGAAAGGGGCTTTCCGGTAGACTACGCTCCCTTCTTGATACAACTTCTGTGGATTCGCCTGAATTGCAGGAGTTGCCGATTACCAAGCAGTCTTTGCTGGGCGATTCCAAAAAATGTGTAGCGAGCAACGAACCGGTGTTTCATTTTCCGGTCTGTCCCAACGCGGCGGTTTTTTTGAAAGGTGCGCTGTGATTAATGCAGGTGATCGGGGGCTTCGGCCTTCCTTCGCTTTCCCCGGCGGCTCGGACCGCTTTAACGCAGACTTCTAGGGTTTTTCATGACGCGCTACATATTCGTCACGGGCGGTGTTGTTTCTTCATTGGGGAAAGGCATTGCATCGGCATCATTGGCGGCCATCCTGGAGGCGCGGGGACTTAAGGTCACCATGCTGAAGCTGGACCCGTACATCAACGTCGACCCGGGCACCATGAGCCCGTTCCAGCACGGTGAAGTGTTCGTCACTCACGACGGCGCGGAGACCGACCTGGACCTGGGCCACTACGAGCGGTTCATCCGCACGACCATGACCCAGAACAACAACTTCACCACCGGCCGTGTCTACGAACACGTCCTGCGCAAAGAGCGCCGTGGTGACTACCTGGGTGCAACCATCCAGGTGATCCCGCACATCACCGACGAAATCAAGCGCCGCATCATCAAGGGTGCGGGCGACGCTGACGTGGCTATGGTCGAGATCGGCGGCACCGTGGGTGACATCGAGTCGCAACCGTTCCTCGAGGCGATCCGCCAACTGCGTTTCGAAGTCGGCGCCAAGCGCGCGATGCTGATGCACCTGACACTGGTGCCGTACATCGCCACTGCCGGCGAAACCAAGACCAAGCCAACCCAGCACTCGGTGAAGGAGCTGCGTTCCATCGGCCTGCAACCCGACGTGCTGGTCTGCCGCTCCGATCACCCGATCGATATTTCCTCGCGTCGCAAGATCGCGCAGTTCACCAACGTTGAAGAGCGTGCGGTGATCGGCCTGGAAGACGCCGACACCATCTACAAGATCCCGGGCATCCTGCACTCCCAGGGCCTGGACGATTTTGTCGTCGAGCGTTTCGGCCTGCAATGCGGCGGTGCCGATCTGTCCGAGTGGGAAGCCGTGGTCGACGCCAAGCTCAATCCTGAGCACGAAGTCACCATTGCGATGGTCGGCAAGTACATGGAGCTGCTGGACGCCTACAAGTCGCTGATCGAAGCGATGAGTCACGCCGGCATCAGCAACCGTACCAAGGTCAACCTGCGCTACATCGATTCCGAAGACATCGAGAACCAGGGCACTGCGTTGCTGGAAGGCGTCGACGCCATCCTGGTGCCAGGCGGCTTCGGTCTGCGTGGCGTTGAAGGCAAGATCACCGCCGTGCAATACGCTCGCGAAAACAAGGTTCCGTACCTGGGTATCTGCCTGGGCATGCAAGTGGCCGTCATCGAGTTCGCACGTAACGTGATGGGCTGGAAAGACGCCAACTCCACCGAGTTCGATCGTGCAAGCGGTCACCCGGTCGTGGGTCTGATCACCGAGTGGGAAGATGCCACCGGCGCTGTTGAAACCCGTACCGAAACCTCGGATCTGGGCGGCACCATGCGCCTGGGTGCGCAGGATTGCCTGCTGGAGCCGGGCTCGCTGGTCCACGGCTGCTACGGCAAGGACGTGATTGTCGAGCGTCATCGTCATCGCTACGAAGTGAACAACAACCTGCTGCCGCAAATCATGGAAGCCGGTTTGAAAATCTCCGGTCGTTCCGGTGATGGCGCACTGGTTGAAGTGGTTGAAGCACCGGATCACCCATGGTTCGTCGCTTGCCAGTTCCACCCGGAGTTCACCTCGACGCCACGTGACGGTCACCCGCTGTTCAGCGGTTTCGTCAAGGCAGCGTTGACTCAACACCAGAAGAAGGCGTAACCCCGATGGCACAGAAGATCATCCGCGTCGGCGACATCGAGATCGCCAACGACAAACCCATGGTGCTGTTCGGCGGCATGAACGTGCTGGAAAGCCGCGACATGGCCATGCAGGTTTGCGAAGAGTATGTGAAGGTCACCGAAAAGCTCGGTATCCCTTACGTGTTCAAGGCCAGTTTCGACAAGGCCAATCGGTCTTCTGTGACCTCCTATCGTGGTCCTGGCCTGGAAGAGGGCATGCGCATCTTCCAGGACATCAAGCAAGCCTTCGGCGTGCCGATCATCACCGACGTCCACGAGCCTGACCAGGCCGCGGTCGTCGCTGAAGTCTGCGACATCATCCAGTTGCCAGCTTTCCTGTCACGCCAGACCGACCTCGTGGTCGCGATGGCCAAGACCGGTGCAGTGATCAACATCAAGAAAGCCCAGTTCCTCGCGCCTCAGGAAATGAAACACATCCTGAACAAATGCGTAGAAGCCGGTAACGATCAGTTGATCCTCTGCGAGCGTGGTTCGAGCTTCGGCTACAACAACCTGGTCGTCGACATGCTCGGCTTCGGCATCATGAAGCAGTTTGAATACCCGGTGTTCTTCGACGTGACCCATGCGCTGCAAATGCCTGGCGGTCGTTCCGATTCCGCCGGTGGTCGTCGCGCCCAGGTCCTCGATCTGGCAAAAGCCGGCATGAGCCAGTCCCTGGCCGGCCTGTTCCTGGAAGCCCACCCGGATCCGGACAACGCCAAATGCGATGGTCCTTGCGCCTTGCGCCTGGACAAACTGGAGCCATTCCTGGCCCAGCTCAAAGCCCTGGACGAACTGGTGAAGAGTTTTCCGACGGTAGAAACCGCGTAATCCTCAATTCTCCGGTAAAGTACCGCACGATTTAACGCCCAGGCCCTCGGGCCTGAGCCTTGTCGTCTGCAAGACTGCCCGCTGCACCTCGCTTGCCGACGATCAAAGATTTCCTACAGCTGCGTCGTTTTCGTCAACTTTGGAGTGTTTACAACAATGGCTAAAATCGTCGACATCAAAGGTCGTGAAGTTCTCGACTCCCGTGGCAATCCCACCGTGGAAGCGGACGTGCTTCTCGACAACGGCATCATCGGCAGTGCCTGCGCGCCGTCCGGTGCTTCCACTGGCTCGCGTGAAGCGCTCGAGCTGCGTGATGGCGACAAGAGCCGTTACCTGGGCAAAGGCGTTCTGAAGGCAGTAGCCAACATCAACGGTCCGATCCGCGACCTGTTGAAAGGCATGGACCCAAGCGACCAGAAAGCGCTCGATCTGGCAATGATCAAGCTCGACGGTACTGAAAACAAAGGTTCCCTGGGCGCCAACGCGATCCTCGCCGTTTCCCTGGCTGCGGCCAAGGCAGCAGCACAGGACCAGGACCTGCCGCTGTACGCTCACATCGCCAACCTGAACGGCACCCCGGGTGTCTACTCGATGCCGGTTCCGATGATGAACATCATCAACGGTGGCGAGCACGCCGATAACAACGTCGACATTCAGGAATTCATGGTTCAGCCGGTTGGCGCCAAGTCTTTCTCGGAAGGCCTGCGCATGGGCACCGAAATTTTCCATCACCTCAAAGCTGTGTTGAAGGCCCGTGGCCTGAGCACTGCCGTCGGTGACGAAGGTGGTTTCGCACCGAACCTGGCGTCCAACGAAGATGCACTGAAAGTGATCTCCGAAGCCGTGGCCAACGCCGGTTACAAGCTGGGCACCGACGTGACCCTGGCTCTGGACTGCGCCGCCAGCGAATTCTACGAAGACGGCAAGTACAACCTGTCCGGCGAAGGTCAGGTGTTCACCGCCGAAGGTTTCGCTGATTACCTCAAAGGTCTGACCGAGCGTTACCCGATCATCTCCATCGAAGATGGCCTGGACGAGTCCGACTGGGCCGGCTGGAAGATCCTCACCGACAAGATCGGCGAGAAGACCCAACTGGTAGGCGACGACCTGTTCGTCACCAACACCAAGATCCTGAAAGAAGGCATCGACAAAAAGATCGCCAACTCGATCCTGATCAAGTTCAACCAGATCGGCACCCTGACCGAAACCCTGGAAGCCATCCAGATGGCCAAGGCCGCCGGTTACACTGCCGTGATCTCGCACCGCTCCGGCGAAACCGAAGATTCGACCATTGCCGACCTGGCCGTGGGCACCTCGGCTGGCCAGATCAAGACCGGTTCCCTGTGCCGTTCCGACCGCGTTTCCAAGTACAACCAACTGCTGCGTATCGAAGAGCAGTTGAACGGCAAAGCCAAGTACAACGGTCGCAGCGAGTTCCGCGGTTGATATAAAAAAAGACACCGGATTGTGTCGGAAAAATCGCTACAGCGACGTTTTTGCCACTAATCTGATGCCTTATATGCACAAGCCTGGTTCTTCCAGGCTTCGTGCTATCAGAAGCTTCACGTTTGGCATGGCTGTCTTTTTTCACTGGATACCTGATATTCGATGCGCAGTCCCAATTGGTTGTTCCTCGTCTTGCTCCTGCTGCTGGCTGGCCTGCAGTACCGCTTGTGGGTGGGTAATGGCAGCCTGGCGCAAGTGGCCGAGTTGACTCAGCAGATTGCCGATCAGCAAGCTGAGAACCAGGCATTGCTGGAGCGCAACCGGGTGATGGACGCCGAAGTCAGTGAATTGAAAAAGGGCATGGAGACCGTTGAAGAACGGGCTCGCCATGAATTGGGCATGGTCAAGGACGGTGAAACCCTTTACCAGTTGGCCCAATGATTAATTCGTTACCGGCCTTCTGGGCCGTGATTCCTGCCGCGGGCGTCGGTGCCCGTATGGCTGCGGACCGTCCCAAGCAATACTTGCAACTGGGCGGGCGCACTATTCTCGAACACAGCCTTGGCTGTTTCCTTGATCATCCATGCCTCAAAGGTCTGGTGGTCAGTGTTGCTGTTGACGATCCTTATTGGCCGAACCTGGCGTGTGCCAGTGATCCGCGTATTGCCCGGGTCGAGGGTGGCACCGAGCGTTCCGGGTCGGTGCTCAATGCGCTGCTGCACCTGCATGCGCAGGGCGCTGATGACGAGGATTGGGTACTGGTTCACGATGCCGCACGGCCGAACCTCAGTCGTGACGATCTGGACAAGCTGCTGGCTGAACTGGCTGACGATCCTGTCGGCGGACTGCTGGCGGTTCCGGCTCGGGATACGCTCAAGCGAGTCGACAAGCACGGTCGCGTGGTCGAAACCGTGGATCGCAGTGTGATCTGGCAGGCCTACACGCCGCAGATGTTTCGCCTTGGGGCGTTGCATCGGGCTTTGGCGGACAGTCTGGTGGCCGATGCCGTTATCACTGACGAAGCTTCGGCGATGGAGTGGGCCGGTTCGGCCCCACGCCTGATCGAAGGGCGGTCCGACAACCTCAAGGTCACGCGTCCTGAAGACCTTGAATGGTTGAGACAGCGTTGGGCCAATCGTCACTGATTGACTTTGGTTTTGTGCTGCCCCCAATCGCGAGCAAGCTCCCTCCCACATTGGGCGGGGACGAACACAAATCTTGTGAACGCCAGCAAACCCTGTGGGAGSGAGCTTGCTCGCGATTACGGTAGTACTGACAACCGCCATCCTGCTGACACACCGGCACCTTCCTAGCTTCGATACTCCGGCCTTTCAGCCAACCCCTCCTTCAAAAAATCCACCAACTTGCGCACCTTCGGCGACAAATGCCGCTGCTGCGGATACAGCGCCCAAACCGCCGTGTTCGGTGGTTGATGTGCCTCCAGCAACGAAATCAACGCGCCGCTATTCAAATGCTCCAGCACGTAATAGTCCGGCAACTGACACAGCCCTACGCCTTGTAGCGCGGCATCCAGCACCGCTTGCCCACTGTTGCAGCGCCAGTTTCCCTGCACCCGTTGGGAAAATTCCCGCCCGTTCTGCTCCAGTTGCCATAAGTCCGAGCTGCCGATGAGGCAGTTGTGGCGGCTCAGTTCCGACAGACTGTGCGGGCGACCGTAGCGCTCAAGGTAGGACGGCGATGCGCAGAGAAACATACGCCGTGGCGCGAGGCGGGTGGCGACCAGTCGCGAATCTTGCAAACGCCCGAGACGGATCGCCAGATCGAGGCCTTCGTGCACCAGGTCAAGCTGGCGATTGGTCAGTTCGATGTCGATACGCAGTTGCGGATATAGCCCCATGAAGCGGGTCACCAGCGGCACGATGAAGCGCTCACCGTAAGCCACGGCGCAGGTCATGCGCAGCATGCCTTTGGGCTCGCTGGTCAAGTCGCCGACTGCGCGCAACGCCTCTTCACGTCCATCCTGCAAGCGTTGGCAATGTTGCAGGAAGGTTTGTCCGGCTTCGGTCAGCGTGACCCGGCGGGTACTGCGATAGAGCAAGCGGGTTTGCAGGCGCTCTTCGAGGCGTACGATTTGTCGACTGATATGGGAGGAAGAAACCCCGAGGCGTTCCGCGGCAGCGGTAAACTGGCTGCATTCGGCCACCGCGACAAATTCGTCGATTCCTTCCCAGCGGTTTTCGGACATGGATGATTATCCCTGTGCAGCAATAATGTTTTGCTTTTGTCCGGATTATTCACTGTAAGGCTCTGTATTACACTCCCTGTCTCGTTTTCTTCACTGGAGAGTCACCATGATCAAGTCGCGCGCCGCCGTTGCCTTCGAGGCCAAGAAGCCCCTCGAAATCGTTGAAGTCGATGTCGCCATGCCCAAGGCCGGTGAAGTATTGCTGCGCGTGGTGGCCTCCGGTGTCTGCCACACCGATGCCTACACACTGTCTGGCGCTGATCCGGAAGGCATCTTCCCGTCGATCCTCGGCCATGAAGGCGGTGCGATCGTGGAAGCGATTGGCGAGGGAGTGACTTCCCTTGCGGTGGGCGACCATGTGATCCCGCTGTACACCCCGGAATGCGGCAAGTGCAAATTCTGTCTGTCGGGCAAAACCAACCTCTGCCAGGCGATTCGCGCGACCCAGGGTAAAGGCCTGATGCCGGATGGCACTTCGCGTTTTTCCTACAAGGGCGAAACGATTTTCCATTACATGGGCACCTCGACTTTTTCCGAGTACACCGTGCTGCCAGAAATATCCGTCGCCAAGATTCCTAAAGAAGCGCCACTGGAAAAAGTCTGCCTGCTCGGCTGCGGCGTCACCACCGGCATCGGTGCGGTGCTCAACACTGCCAAGGTGAAACCGGGTGATACCGTGGCCATTTTCGGCCTCGGCGGTATCGGTCTGTCGGCTGTCATCGGCGCCGTAAAAGCCAAGGCAGCTCGCATCATCGCCATCGACATCAACCCGGCGAAATTCGAAATCGCCAAACAGTTGGGTGCAACCGACTGCGTGAACCCGAAAGACTTCGATCGTCCGATCCAGGAAGTCATCGTCGACATGACCGATGGCGGCGTCGATTTTTCCTTCGAGTGCATCGGCAATGTGCAGCTGATGCGCGCGGCGCTGGAGTGCTGCCACAAGGGCTGGGGCGAATCGGTCATCATCGGCGTTGCCGGTGCCGGGCAGGAAATCTCGACCCGTCCATTCCAGCTGGTCACCGGCCGCGTCTGGCGCGGTTCGGCGTTCGGCGGCGTGCGCGGCCGTACCGAGTTGCCGAGCTATGTGGAAATGGCCGAGACCGGTGAGATTCCGCTGGATACCTTCATCACCCACACCATGGGCCTGGAAGATATCAACAAGGCGTTTGACCTGATGCATGAAGGAAAAAGCATCCGCTCCGTCATTCATTTCTGAGGTCTGTCATGAGCCTGGAAAATATCTCCTGCCAGAAAAGTTTTGGCGGCTGGCACAAGCGCTATCGCCATCGCTCGGAAGTGCTCGGCTGCGACATGGTGTTCGCCGTCTACCTGCCACCGCAGGCGGAGCAGGGTGGCAAGCTGCCGGTGTTGTACTGGTTGTCCGGCCTGACCTGCACCGACGAGAACTTCATGCAAAAGGCCGGCGCCATGCGCATGGCCGCCGAACTGGGGCTGATCATCGTCGCACCGGACACCAGCCCGCGCGGTCCTGATGTGCCGGGCGACCCGGATGGCGCCTGGGACTTCGGCCTCGGCGCCGGGTTTTATCTGAATGCCACCCAGGAACCGTGGTCGCGACACTATCGGATGCATGACTATGTCGTGCAGGAATTGCCGGCATTGGTCGAGGCCCATTTCCCGGCGTCGGACAAACGCGGTATCAGCGGCCATTCCATGGGTGGCCACGGTGCGCTGGTCTGTGCCTTGCGCAATCCGGGGCGCTATTTGTCGGTATCGGCGTTCTCGCCCATCAACAATCCGATGGATTGCCCGTGGGGGCAGAAAGCTTTCTCCCGCTATCTGGGAGAAGACCGTTCGAAATGGCGCGAATGGGATGCTTGCGCGTTGATTGCCGAGGCCGATGAAAAGCTGCCGCTGCTGGTCGACCAAGGCGATCGCGACGATTTCCTCGCCAACCAACTCAAGCCGGACGCCTTGCAACAGGCGACTAAACTGGCGGGTCATGCGCTGACGTTGCGTCTGCAACCGGGCTATGACCACAGCTATTTCTTCATCGCCAGTTTCATCGATGAGCACTTACGGCATCACGCGCATGCTCTAGGTGCCTAATGCAGGTAGAATCACGCCCTGACAAAAATCGGGGCGTTTTTTTATGCGTATTGGCCACGGCTATGATGTGCACCGTTTCGCTGAAGGCGATTTCATCACTCTGGGCGGCGTGCGCATTGCACACAGCTTCGGGTTGCTCGCTCACTCTGACGGTGACGTCCTCTTGCACGCCTTGAGCGATGCCTTGCTCGGCGCCGCGGCGCTGGGCGACATCGGCAAGCATTTCCCGGATACCGACCCGCAATTCAAGGGCGCCGACAGCCGTGCGCTGTTGCGTCACGTCGTCGCACTGGTCCATGCCAAAGGCTGGAAAGTCGGCAACGTCGATAACACCATCGTCGCCCAGGCGCCGAAAATGGCCCCGCATATCGAATCGATGCGCGCGCTGATTGCCGCGGATCTTCAAGTAGAGTTGGATCAAGTGAACGTGAAAGCTACCACCACCGAAAAGCTCGGCTTTGTCGGTCGCGAAGAAGGCATTGCCGTGCACTCCGTTGCCTTGTTGCTGCGCGCATGAACGAACTGCAATTGCTCGGCCCGCGGGCTTACGGTGAAGCCCTCGGCACGGCGGTCCTGAAAGCGATCGCGGAAGATTTCCAGGTCGACGAAGTCCTCGACATCCCCCTGAGTGGCGAAGGCGAACACTTGTGGATCTGGGTGGAAAAGCGCGGTCTGAACACAGAAGAAGCGGCACGGCGGATTGCCAAGGCAGCAGGTGTGCCATTGCGCACAGTCAGCTATGCCGGGCTCAAGGATCGTCAGGCGTTGACTCGCCAGTGGTTCAGCGTGCAATTGCCGGGCAAGGCAGACCCTGATCTGTCGGCCGCGGAAAACGATACGCTGAAGATCCTCAAGACCACCCGCCACAAGCGCAAACTGCAACGCGGCGCCCACTCGGCCAACGGTTTTACATTGCGCCTGACGCAATTCGCCGGCGACAAGGCTGCGCTTGAAGAGCGTCTGCAACTGATCGCCAAACAAGGCATCCCCAATTATTTCGGCGCTCAGCGTTTCGGTCATGACGGCGGTAACGTCGTCGATGCTCGCGCCTGGGCCGCGCGCAAGGCCTTGCCGGAGCAGCGCAACGTGCGCTCGCGTCTGCTCTCCACGGCGCGCAGTTTTCTGTTCAATCAGGTGCTGGCCGCACGTGTCGCCGATGGCACCTGGCAGCGTGCCCAGGTGGGAGATCTGCTGGCGTTCACCGACAGCCGCAGCTTTTTCCCGGCAGGTGAGGCTGAGTGCAGCGACCCGCGCCTGGCGATTCTCGATCTGCACCCGACCGGTCCGCA
The DNA here is from genome assembly GCF_056400405.1 of Pseudomonas sp. P5_B3. Taxonomy (NCBI): domain Bacteria; kingdom Pseudomonadati; phylum Pseudomonadota; class Gammaproteobacteria; order Pseudomonadales; family Pseudomonadaceae; genus Pseudomonas; species Pseudomonas sp. P5_B3. The sequence continues at coordinate 70,815 of NZ_JBFULI010000021.1, forward strand.
GTGGGGCGAAGGTGACTCGCCGGCCACGGGCGTTGTCCATGAACTGGAGCAGGCCATCGCCGCACGCGAAGCGGATTTGCGTGACTGGTTGATCAACGCCGGTATGAGCCACGAACGTCGCATCCTGCGGCTGCCCATTGGCGGGCTGACGTGGCATTATCCCTCGCTGGACATTCTCCAACTGGAATTCATCCTGCCGGCCGGATGCTTCGCCACCGTATTGGTGCGTGAGCTTGTTGATCTGGTGCCGGTGGGGCAGACGGACAGCCCATGCGTATTCTGATTTCTAACGACGATGGGGTAACCGCACCCGGTCTCGCCGCGCTTTATGCTGCGCTGGCGGATTACACCGAATGCGTGGTTATCGCCCCGGACCAGGACAAAAGCGGCGCCAGCAGTTCGCTGACGCTGGACCGTCCGTTGCACCCGCAAACCCTGGCCAACGGCTTTATCAGCCTCAACGGCACACCCACCGATTGCGTGCACCTGGGCCTCAACGGCCTGCTGGAGCGCGAAGCGGACATGGTGGTTTCCGGTATCAACCTGGGCGCGAACCTGGGGGACGATGTCCTGTATTCCGGTACGGTGGYGGCGGCCCTTGAGGGGCGTTTCCTGAAACACCCTTCGTTTGCTTTTTCTCTGGTCTCACGTCAGGTAGAGAACCTTCCCACAGCTGCCTATTTCGCGCGCAAACTGGTCGAAGCCCATGTTGACCTGGTTCTGCCACCGCGTACGGTACTGAACGTGAACATTCCCAATTTGCCGCTGGACCATATCCGCGGTATCCAGCTGACCCGCCTGGGTCATCGCGCCCGTGCCGCGGCACCGATGAAAGTGGTGGATCCGCGGGGCAAGTCCGGTTACTGGATCGCGGCGGCCGGGGATGCCGAGGACGGTGGCCCGGGTACCGATTTCCATGCGGTGATGCAGGGTTATGTTTCGATCACGCCGTTGCAACTGGATCGCACCTTCAATGATGCCTTCAGAAGTCTGGACGGCTGGCTGGAGGGTCTGCGCTGATGGGTCGCGAACAAGACGATATGCTGCGTCGCGGCATTGGCATGACTTCCCAGCGAACCCGGGAGCGGCTGATCCAGCGTCTGTACGAAGAAGGCATCTCCAACGCCAGGGTGCTGGAGGTCATTCGCCGGACCCCGCGCCACCTGTTCGTCGACGAAGCGCTGGCGCATCGTGCTTATGAAGACACAGCGCTGCCGATCGGCAATAACCAGACTATCTCCCAGCCGTATATGGTGGCGCGCATGAGCGAGCTGCTGCTGGAGGCAGGTCCCCTCGACAAGGTGCTGGAGATCGGCACGGGCTCGGGTTATCAGACGGYGGTGCTGTCGCAACTCGTCGAGCGTGTGTTCTCGGTCGAGCGCATCAAGGTTTTGCAGGATCGTGCGAAGGAACGTCTGGTCGAACTGAACCTGCGCAACGTGGTGTTCCGCTGGGGCGATGGCTGGGAGGGCTGGCCGGCACTGGCGCCGTACAACGGGATTATCGTCACTGCAGTGGCGACCGATGTGCCCCAGGCATTGCTTGACCAGTTGGCACCGGGAGGCCGAATGGTGATCCCTGTCGGGTCCGGGGAAGTTCAGCAATTGATGCTGATCATTCGCGAGGAACAGGGTTTTTCCAGGCATGTTCTGGGGGCTGTGCGCTTCGTGCCATTGCTCAATGGGCCACTGGCCTGAGCATTTGTTTCGGCACGCTGAATTCTCTGCGATTGCCTTTGTCTTACAGCGGCATCGTGCGGTTAAACGGGATTCATCGTCAGGCAGCAAACGTGTGCGCGACACCGATTCGCTACATTAAAGGTACAGCGTGCACGGCCCGTTATACTTGCGACAGTTCATTGCCGGACTCCGGCATTTCACATTTTCAGCCACCACAGAGGGAGCGGCGGGTGAGTCTCACAGTCATTGCGCAGCGAATGAGTAAAACGAGCTTTCAGCGCCTGGTGACTGGCCTTGTCTTGAGCACCTTGCTGGTCGGTTGTTCCAGCAACAAATCCAGCGATGTTCGTGTCTTGGAACGCAACAATGCCGCGCCTCAGCGCCCKGTCGTGACCACCGGACAATACGTCGTTCGGCCCAAGGACACCCTGTTCTCCATCGCCTTTCGTTACGGTTGGGACTATAAGGCTCTGGCGGCACGCAATAACATTCCTGCGCCCTACACCATTCATCCGGGTCAGACGATTCGCTTTGATGGTCGCACCGATTCAACGTCGACGACGGTGGTCAGTTCGTCCAGTTCAACACCTTCGTCGTCGAGTAAAACCACGGTCATCCGTCGTCCGGTAAACGGTGCGACCACCAGCACGACAACGATTGTACCGTCCGTCGCGAACAAGCCTGAACCGGCTCCATTGCCCCCTCCCGGGCCAGCCCCGACCGGCTGGGGATGGCCATCTAATGGCATTCTTATCGGGAAATTCTCTTCAAACGGTAGTTTGAATAAAGGAATTGATATCGCCGGAGATTTGGGACAGCCTGTTTTAGCTGCGTCTGATGGGACGGTGGTGTATGCCGGGAGTGGCTTAAGGGGCTACGGCGAATTAGTGATCATCAAACACAGTGAAACCTACGTCAGTGCCTACGGACATAACCGCAGGCTTTTGGTTCGGGAGGGGCAGCAGGTCAAGGTCGGACAGACAATTGCCGAAATGGGGTCAACGGGTACAGACCGGGTGAAACTGCATTTTGAGATTCGCCGCCAGGGTAAACCTGTAGATCCGCTGCAATTCCTGCCACGTCGTTGATCGCTTACCAGCCTGTTCCGTCGCGTAGAGGGGAACAGGCTCCAGCGTTGCCAGGGAGAAAGGCGCCGCTTGAGCTTGAGGTCGAACTCACCAAAGGACTATAACAATGGCTCTCAGTAAAGAAGTGCCGGAGTTTGACATCGACGATGAGGTTCTCCTTATGGAGAGCAGCATCGATATGGATTCGATGTCGAATGATGAAGGGGCGGCTCCACCTTCCGTTCGTGCCAAATCCAAACACTCCGCATCGTTGAAACAACACAAGTACATTGACTACACGCGGGCACTAGATGCCACGCAGCTGTATCTCAATGAAATTGGTTTCTCTCCCCTGCTGTCACCCGAAGAAGAAGTTCATTTTGCGCGCCTGTCGCAAAGTGGCGATCCGGCCGGGCGCAAACGCATGATTGAAAGTAACCTGCGGCTGGTGGTGAAAATCGCCCGACGCTACGTCAATCGTGGGTTGTCGCTGCTGGACCTGATCGAAGAGGGCAACCTCGGCTTGATCCGGGCGGTGGAGAAGTTCGATCCGGAACGCGGTTTCCGCTTCTCGACCTACGCGACCTGGTGGATTCGCCAGACCATCGAACGCGCAATCATGAATCAGACCCGGACCATCCGGTTGCCGATCCATGTGGTCAAAGAGCTGAATGTGTACCTGCGGGCCGCGCGGGAGTTGACGCAAAAACTCGACCATGAACCCTCACCCGAAGAAATCGCCAACCTGCTGGAAAAGCCGGTAGGAGAGGTCAAGCGTATGCTCGGCCTGAACGAGCGGGTTTCCTCGGTCGACGTCTCGCTGGGTCCGGACTCGGATAAAACCCTGCTTGATACCCTGACTGACGACCGTCCAACCGATCCATGCGAACTGTTGCAGGACGACGACCTGTCCCAGAGCATCGATCAATGGCTCTCGGAGCTGACCGACAAGCAACGCGAAGTGGTAGTACGCCGCTTCGGCCTGCGCGGTCATGAAAGCAGCACCCTTGAAGACGTAGGCCKGGAAATCGGCCTGACCCGTGAGCGGGTCAGGCAGATTCAGGTCGAAGGCTTGAAGCGGCTGCGCGAGATCCTTGAAAAAAATGGTCTGTCGAGCGAGTCGCTGTTCCAATAAGGCGCTCACTGCGATGGCATAAAAAACCCCGACCGGCTCGGGGTTTTTTATTGTCTGGCCTGGGGATCGAATCCCCCTCGGGATTTTGGTTTCGTGCTGTAAGCCTTGGCTTACTCTTGCGTAAGTGTTCGTTATTTTTACACTCTGGCAGTCGTCTATGTTGAACGCTGTTTGTCTCTATCTTTTTGATTCATATAGATATTTATTATTATTAATGATGTGTGACAGTTGGAATTCGCGCCAAGGGGCGGTTGATCTCCGAGGGGAAAACTCTAATATTCAGGTTGTGTCGACGGACAGACACGTCCTTCATGGATGAAGGAAATGGACATCGCAGGACGCGATTCATCAGGACGATGAAAAGGAACACAGGGAATAGGGAAAAAATGTGGGCGGGTCAAACCGCCCCTTTTTTTGCCTGCAGAAAAGCAAAAAGGCCCTTGTGGGGCCTTTTTCGGGAACGCGGGGGTAATCAGCGTTCGAGGTGTTCGATCTTGCCTGGCTTGCCATCCCATTCAGCGGAATCTGGCAGCGGATCTTTACGTTCAGTGATGTTAGGCCAGATATCGGCCAACTCAGCGTTCAGCTGAATAAAGTTTTCCATGCCGGCCGGAACTTCATCTTCGGAGAAGATGGCAACAGCAGGGCATTCAGGTTCGCACAGCGCGCAATCGATGCACTCATCCGGGTGGATCACCAGGAAATTCGGGCCTTCGTAAAAGCAGTCCACCGGACAGACTTCTACGCAGTCGGTGTACTTGCACTTGATGCAGTTGTCGGTGACGACGAAGGTCATTTCTAATTTTCTCCTCAGGCGCGGCTTGCTGCGCCCCTTTTCGTAGGGGTCGCCAGGTTCGGGAGCGATAGTCTGCTGGCCAGGCTATTAGCCAGCAGCATCCCAAACCGCGCGAGATTCTAACAGCTTGCAAGCCGCTGCGTTAGATCCGTGTCTTTAGTGTATAGAGCATTTCGAGAGCACGACGTGGTGTCATGTCGTCCAGATCGAGCTTGGCCAGGTCATCCAGTACCGGGTGCGGCAAGCTGGCAAACAGATCGCTTTGCAGCGGCGCAGCCGATTTGCCTTTGGCCGGTGCCGGTGTTTCATGGGGCAGGGCGGTGTCTTCCAGGCGGCTCAAATGCTCACGGGCGCGGGTGATGACTTCACTCGGTACGCCCGCCAGTTGCGCAACGGCCAGGCCATAACTCTGGCTGGCAGGTCCAGGCAGCACGTGGTGCAGGAACACGATGCGTTCATTGTGCTCGGTGGCATTGAGGTGCACGTTTGCCACCAACGGCTGGGCTTCCGGCAGGACGGTCAGTTCAAAGTAGTGGGTGGCGAACAGCGTGTAGGCACGCAGGTGCGCCAGGCGTTCGGCTGCCGCCCATGCCAGGGACAGGCCGTCGAAGGTGCTGGTGCCGCGCCCGACTTCGTCCATCAGCACCAGGCTGCGCTCGGTGGCATTGTGCAGGATGTTCGCGGTTTCGCTCATTTCCACCATGAAGGTCGAACGCCCGCCGGCCAGGTCATCGCTGGAGCCGATCCGGGTGAAGATGCGGTCGACCAGCGACAGTTCGCAACTGGCTGCCGGCACGAAGCTGCCGATGTGCGCCAGCAGCACGATCAAGGCGGTCTGACGCATGTAGGTGGATTTACCGCCCATGTTCGGACCGGTGATCACCAGCATGCGGGTGTTGTCGTCCAGGCTCAGATCGTTGGCCACGAATGGCGTGGTCAGCACTTGTTCGACCACCGGGTGACGACCCTGGGTGATGCGCATGCACGGCTCGCTGACGAAGCGCGGGCAGTTCAGGTCGAGGTTCAGCGCACGCTCGGCCAGGTTGCTCAAGACGTCCAGCTCGGCCAGGGCGCCGGCGGTGTCCTGCAAGGGTGGCAGCTGGGCGATCAGGTCTTCGAGCAGCGCTTCGTAAAGCATCTTCTCGCGCGCCAGGGCACGGCTCTTGGCCGATAATGCCTTGTCTTCGAACGCCTTGAGTTCCGGGGTAATGAAGCGCTCGGCGCCTTTGAGCGTCTGGCGGCGAATATAGTCGGCCGGTGCCGATTCCGCCTGTTTGCTTGGCAGCTCGATGAAATAACCGTGGATGCGGTTGTAACCGACCTTCAGGTGCGACAAACCGGTGCGGGCCTTTTCGCGAGCTTCGAGGTCGATCAGGAATTGCCCGGCGTTTTCGCTCAGCGACTGCAGTTCGTCGAGTTCGCTGTCGTAGCCGGTTTTCAGCACGCCGCCGTCACGAATGACTGCCGGCGGGTTGTCGATGATGGCCTTTTCCAGGAGTGCCGCCAGTTCCGGGTAGGTGCTGGTGATGCTGGCGAGTTGCTGGAGGTGCGGGGCTTCGAGTTCCGTCATTGCCACTTGCAGTTCGGGCAGTGCGCCGAGGGCGTCACGCAAACGGGCGAGGTCGCGCGGGCGGGCATTGCGCAGGCCGATCCGCGCCAGAATCCTCTCGATGTCACCAATTTCCTTGAGCTGCGGTTGCAGCCTTTCAAAGCGGTAACCGTCGAGCAGGCAAGTGATCGAGGTCTGGCGCGCGAGCAATACTGTCAAATCGCGCAACGGGCGATTCAGCCAGCGGGTCAGCAGGCGGCTGCCCATGGCAGTCTGACAACGGTCCACCACCGATTGCAGGGTGTTGTCGCGGCCCCCGGCCAGGTTGGTGTCGAGCTCCAGGTTGCGACGGCTGGCGCCATCGAGCACCACGGTGTCGTCCAGGCGCTCATGACGCAGACTGCGCAAATGGGGCAGGGCGGTGCGCTGGGTTTCCTTGGCGTAGGCCAGCAGGCAACCGGCGGCGCCGATCGCCAGGGTCAGGTTTTCGCAGCCAAAGCCCTTGAGATCCTGAGTCGAGAATTGCTGGCACAGGCTTTTGAGCGCCGAATCGCGTTCGAAATCCCACGGCGCACGGCGACGCACGCCGCGGCGTTTTTCCGCCGGCAGATCCTTGGGCCAGTCATCCGGGATCAGCAGTTCCACCGGGTTGACCCGCTCCAGTTCCGCCAACAGGTTTTCCCAGCCCTTGATTTCCAGCACGCTGAAGTTGCCGCTGGTGATGTCCAGCACCGCCAGGCCGAACAGGCGCTCATCGCCCAGGACTGCAGCGATCAGGTTGTCCCGACGCTCGTCCAGCAGCGCCTCGTCACTCACCGTCCCCGGCGTGATGATGCGCACCACCTGCCGCTCCACCGGCCCTTTGCTGGTGGCCGGGTCGCCGACCTGCTCGCAGATCACCACCGATTCGCCAAGCTTCACCAGTTTCGCCAGGTAACCCTCGGCGGCGTGGTAAGGAATACCGCACATCGGAATCGCCTGGCCAGCCGACTGCCCACGGGCCGTCAGGGTGATGTCCAGCAACTTGGCGGCCTTCTTCGCGTCTTCATAGAAGATCTCGTAGAAGTCGCCCATGCGGTAGAACATCAGCTGGTCCGGGTGCTGGTTTTTCAGGCGCCAGTACTGCTGCATCATCGGGGTGTGGGAGGACAGGTCGGAGACGGCTTTATTCATCGGATTGTCAGGAAGCTCGTTGAAAGAAATGGGGCAAAAGCGGGGCAACGGCCGGGCTTTTCCGCGATGGGCGCAAGGTTACCATGGGCGGTCTACCCGACGCAGGCACCGCGGCCGGGTGACATCTTTTACGATGCAAAAATAATGTTATGCATCGACTATGCAAATCAGCATTGTCTTCTTCGAGAAGAGCAAGCACTATGCGCGTTATGCAAAAACGCAACGTATCAACTGTCTTAAGAGCATTGCTCGATCAGCACGGGATCTCCCCTACGGAGCTTCACCGTCGTACCGGCGTGCCTCAATCCACGCTCTCGCGCATTCTCAGCGGGAAGATCGTCGATCCTTCGGATAGGCACATTTCGAAAATTGCCGACTATTTTTCCGTGAGCACCGACCAGTTGCGTGGCCGCGCGGACGTCGCGCCTTCCGCTAGTGCCGGGCGCGCTCCCGTGCATTCGGAACTCAAGGATATAAGTCTGTGGGACGACGATACTCCTGTCGATGACGATGAGGTGTCGGTCCCCTTTCTTCGCGAGGTTGAATTGGCTGCAGGATCAGGAAGATTCGTCATCGAAGAAAGCGAGCGCTCTAGTTTGCGCTTTGGAAAGCGTAGCCTGCGCCATAACGGCGTGCAGTTCGACCAGGCAAAATGTGTGACAGTGCGGGGCAACAGCATGTTGCCGGTACTGCGTGACGGCGCCACGGTCGGGGTCAATGCCGGCAAGTGCGGTATTGGCGATATCGTTGACGGCGACCTTTATGCAATCAATCACAACGGCCAATTGCGGGTGAAGCAGCTGTATCGCCTGCCGTCCGGGATTCGCTTGCGCAGCTTCAATCGCGACGAGCATCCGGACGAGGACTACAGCTTTCAGGAAATCCAGGAGGAGCCGATTGTTATCCTCGGCCATGTCTTCTGGTGGGGTATGTACGCCCGCTAACACTCCTGGCGTTCAGATAAAACCCGCTTCCCGAGCGGGTTTTTTCGTGTGCTGAAAGCATCGGATTGTCTTCTTGTATGCGTTTGCGCATTGACTTAATATGCATTAATGCATAGTCTTGTTGCCTATCTATTCAAGAACACGGAATGACCGTTCACTCAAGGAGGCATGAAATGACCGCTGAGCAATATGCGCTGCTGGACATGCCTCTGTGGCTGGTCATCAGCCTGCCAATACTCGGTGGCGTTACCGGTGAAATGTGGCGTGCGGATAAAGAGGGCGTTCGTGGCTGGCTCCTTGTCCGGCGCCTGAGCCTGCGGTCTGGCTCCAGCATGATCTGCGGCGCCTCGGTCATCATGCTGCTGCACGCCGCCAATGTTTCCATTTGGGCCGCTTGTGCGGGTGGTTGTTTAGCGGCGATGGCCGGGACAGACGTAGTTCTAGGGTTGTATGAGCGTTGGGTGGCCAAGCGTATGGGGGGCGGACATGTTCCGTCCGGTGACGTCGAAGATTGATTCCCCGACAGGCCTTTTCCAGAGCCTCTGGTTCTTTACATTTTGATCGGTCCCGTCGCTTGCAAGTGCGGTCTGCTCGTGTACGGTTAACCTCATCCCGCCCGATCAGGAGATGACCGTGAACGAAATCACCCAGCTCGCCGCCGAACTCGGCAGACGCCTGCAGGTTCTCAATGCCCACGTCACCACGGCGGAGTCCTGCACCGGCGGAGGCATCGCCGAGGCTATTACCCGTATCCCCGGGAGTTCGGCCTGGTTCGAGGCCGGTTATGTCACCTACTCCAACCGGCAGAAAACCCTGCAGCTGGATGTCCCGGTGGAGTTGTTCACCACCGTGGGCGCGGTCAGCCGCGAGGTGGTCGAGGCCATGGTCCGGGGGGCGCAGAAGAAAAATAGCGCGTATTTCTCCGTGGCGGTCAGTGGCATCGCCGGGCCGGATGGTGGAACGGCGAGCAAGCCGGTTGGCACGGTGTGGCTGGCCTGGGGCGTTGGAGACCAGGTGTTCTGTGAGCGGCAGCACTTCCCGGGTAATCGCGACGACGTCCGCCGACAAACGGTGAAGGCCGCGCTAGAGGGGCTGCTGCGGTATGCCGCGGCAGAAATCTCAAATCAGGGGTAGGCGATCCGGAATCGCTGTGGAATAATACTGGCTACTTATACAGGTGTTGGCCGTCAGGCCTTATTGATTACGTGAGGACTTTAATGGACGACAACAAGAAGAAAGCCTTGGCTGCGGCCCTGGGTCAGATCGAACGTCAATTCGGCAAGGGTGCCGTAATGCGTATGGGCGATCAGGACCGTCAGGCAATCCCGGCCATCTCCACTGGCTCTCTGGGTCTGGACATCGCTCTTGGCATCGGCGGTCTGCCAAAAGGCCGTATTGTTGAAATCTACGGTCCTGAATCTTCCGGTAAAACCACGCTGACCTTGTCCGTGATCGCCCAGGCTCAAAAAGCCGGTGCGACCTGCGCATTCGTCGACGCCGAACACGCCCTCGACCCTGAGTACGCCGGCAAGCTGGGCGTCAACGTCGACGACCTGCTGGTTTCCCAGCCGGACACCGGCGAGCAGGCTCTGGAAATCACCGACATGCTGGTGCGTTCCAACGCGGTTGACGTGATCATCGTCGACTCCGTGGCCGCCCTGGTGCCAAAGGCTGAAATCGAAGGCGAAATGGGTGACATGCACGTGGGCCTGCAAGCCCGTCTGATGTCCCAGGCGCTGCGTAAAATCACCGGCAACATCAAGAACGCCAACTGCCTGGTGATCTTCATCAACCAGATCCGTATGAAAATCGGTGTGATGTTCGGTAGTCCGGAAACCACCACCGGTGGTAACGCACTGAAGTTCTACGCATCGGTTCGTCTGGACATCCGTCGTACTGGCGCGGTGAAAGAAGGTGATGAAGTCGTTGGTAGCGAAACCCGCGTCAAGGTTGTGAAGAACAAGGTGGCTTCGCCGTTCCGTCAGGCCGAGTTCCAGATTCTTTACGGCAAGGGCATCTACCTCAACGGTGAGATGATCGACCTGGGCGTTCTGCACGGTTTCGTCGAGAAGTCCGGTGCCTGGTATGCCTATGAAGGCACCAAGATCGGTCAGGGCAAGGCCAACTCGGCCAAGTTCCTGGCAGACAACCCGGAAGTCGCGGCAAAGCTGGAGAAGCAACTGCGTGACAAGCTGCTGTCGCCTGCATCGGTTGCGGACGCCAAAGCTTCTGCGGTCAAAGAGACCGAAGACGACCTGGCTGACGCTGATATCTGATCGAAGCGATGATCGCCGTACTCGATACACTCGTCGCGGTGCGGCGAACCGCAATGGACCTGCTCGCACGACGCGAGCACGGTCGTGTCGAGCTGACGCGTAAACTGCGTCAGCGCGGCGCCCTCCCTGAAATGATCGAAACAGCACTCGACCGGTTGACGGAAGAGGGGTTGTTGTCCGAAACCCGTTACCTCGAAAGTTTCGTTTCCTACCGCGCCCGTTCCGGTTATGGCCCTTTACGCATTCGTGAAGAGTTGAGCCAGCGCGGCCTGCAGCGCACCGATATTGAGCTCGCCCTGCGTGAGAGCGGTATCGACTGGCAGGAGCAGCTGGCCGATACCTGGCGGCGCAAGTTCTCCGGGCAATTGCCGGCAGACGCCCGGGAGCGAGCCAAACAAGGCCGGTTCCTGGCGTATCGGGGATATTCCATGGAGATGATCAACCGCCTGTTCAGCGGTCGAGGGATGGACGATTGAACTGAAACGGCCTGCTATTTCGATAACGGGCCGTTTTTTATGCCTCACGTAACCTTTGACGGCTCCCGCGTGCGTTGCTGCACTTGGGGGGTTGATTGTGCCCAGTTTTCCGGCAGGTTGATGTAGTCCACAAGCTCGCGCAGACGGCCATGATTGCGGGCGTTGAAGTTGAAGACCAGCCGTGCCAGATGGCTGAACTCGGCTTCGTCGTGTACTTCACCGTTGTAAACGTGCTGATGGAAATGATCGCTCAGACACAGGTCGGCGAAAGCTTCCTGCATATGCTCGAGTGCCCGGTCATTGAGTGTGTGATTCATGCGAATCAGGAACTGATGCTTGAGCCAGCGACTGGAGTGGAAGTTGCTGTAGAACTGGTTGATCTGCTCCACCGCCTCTTCGACGCTGTAGACCAGTTTCACCAGCTTCATGTCAGTGGGCAGGATGTAGTGGTTTTCCTCCAGTTGCTGGTGAATGAAGTCCAGTGCGCCTTGCCAGAATTTGCCGCCCGGCATGTCCAGTAGCACCACTGGCACCAATGGGCTCTTGCCGGTCTGGATCAGCGTCAGCACTTCCAGCGCTTCATCCAGCGTACCGAAGCCGCCCGGGCACAGCACCAGGGCATCGGCTTCCTTGACGAAGAACAGCTTGCGAGTGAAGAAGAAGTGGAAGGGCAGCAGGTTGGTCGTGCCGTCGACAGTAGGGTTGGCATGTTGCTCGAAGGGCAGCGTGATGTTGAACCCCAGGCTGTGTGTCAGACCGGCGCCTTCATGGGCGGCGGCCATGATGCCGCCACCGGCGCCAGTGATCACCATCAGGTCCGAGCGCGCCAGCGCGGTGCCGAGTTCCCGGGCCATGCTATAGAGCGGATGTTCCATGGGGGTACGGGCCGAGCCGAAAACAGTGACTTTGCGTCGCCCCTTGAACTGTTCGAGCACGCGGAAAGCCTGTTCCAGCTCGCGCAGGGCTTGCAGGGTGATTTTGGCATTCCAGCGATTGTGGTCTTCCTGAGCCATGCGCAGCACGGTCAGGATCATGTCGCGGTAGATCGGGATGTTCGGGCTGTTGGGTGAAATCAGCTTGAGTTGTTCTTCGACCTTGCTGATGAGGTCGTGGCCGCTTTCTTCAAAATGACGGCTCAGGAGGTCATTCGGTTGGTAAGGCATTCAACTTCTCCTTCTGCACAGAACCTTCGGCCCGACAACGTACGTCGGAGCCACGACACTCCATGTGTCGCTGTCTGCCCAGGCCCATGCCTGGGCGATCTACTTGATCCGAAAACATCGGATCATCCAAACAGGCCCTGTTTTTCCCTTGGATGAAAGAAACGTTCGCACTGCACGACAAGCGACGGCCAGCCCCTTTCCAGCCCTGAAAAAGTGAACGTGGATACCCTGAAATCTAGACCTTCACAGTGATTTGCGCTGCCTTGATCATTGCGCCACAACGTCTTTCCTGGCAACCGCTTATTGACGATTTGCAAGGTGTATTCACCGCTCGTCTGAACGTTCGTCGCATGTGCGGCGCTCTGATTTACTAAGTTACAAGCGTCACACGACAACTTTGCGTCAACGGCAGGGCGCACGGTACAAGCGATTCAAGGATTTATCACTCAAACATGAGTGAAGTGCAGGGAGGCGGGAAACCATGGCCAGAGTCGTTCTGGAGATCGATACGCAGCTGTATCGATTGCTGAAGTCATCAGCCGAGACCCATCATTGGAGTCTCGAAGAGGAGTGCTGCCGACGTTTGCGCGGTGGCGAACGCCGTTCACATTACTTGCAGGCGCTGCTGGCAGAACTGCGCGCCGAAGATGAACAGCGGCGCGCCAATTCCAGGTGATTACTTTTTCTTCCTGGCCGGTTGCAGGCAATCCGATTCCTGGAAGCTTGCGGAGCCGACCGGGCGGTTGGTCTTCACCTCGGTGAAGTCGTAACGCATGATTGCGCCCCTGGCCATCAGCTTGCGAAACCCTTCGTTTCGGCAGACAGAAGCCCCCAACTGGAAGTACACGGCTTTCGGGTCTGCACGCATCTTGTCGGCGTGGCTGCTCTGCACGCTCAGGTGGTTGATCAGCTGTTTGCCTTCAACGGTGTAGCCTTGATCGAGAATGTCTTCGTTGATCGCTCGCGGAGTGCCGACGCTGCTCTGGGTGGCGACGTTTTGCAGCATTTTGTTCAGTTCCGTGTCTTTCAAGGACGCAGCCTGGGCGTTGAAGGACGACGCCAGCAAAATGGCCGCGGTAGGAACGATAAGGCGCAGCATGAAACTCTCCTGGTTCAGTGATGGGGCTTTGACCCGTCACGTGACTGTGCGTTCAGTGGCGGCGGATTATAGGGGAGGTGGGCTGGACGGTACAGGCTTGCGCCGGGCGGTCTGGTAAACTGCTGGCACTTTTTACCCTGTCGAGTGTTTTTCGTGTCGATTTCCCTTCTCTGTGGGCGTTGCCCGCTATGAGCCATACCCCCGCGCGCTTTGCGTTGAATGCCGTCGCCCGTTTGCGCGATCAGCGCGAGGAGGAGGGCATCAAGCCGATTCAGGCCCGCGGCTGGCGCGCGACGCGCTGCCGTGACTGCCGGGTGATCGAGAGTCACTGCCTGTGCGCATGGCGTCCGCAGGTCGCTACCCGCTCCGGCGTGTGTCTGATCATGACCAACAAGGAAGTGTTCAAACCAAGCAACACCGGTTGGCTGATCGCCGACGTGGTACCTGACAACCATGCCTTCATCTGGTCCCGTACCGAGATCGATCCGAAGTTGCTGGCGCTATTGTCCGACCCGCAATGGCAGCCTTATCTGGTGTTTCCGGGGGAGTACGTCGAACCTGAACGCGTGACAAACACTGTGGACGTCGATGGCACGAAGCGCCCGCTGTTCATTTTGTTGGATGCGACCTGGACCGAAGCGCGGAAGATCTTTCGCAAGAGCCCCTATTTTGACCGACTGCCGATCCTCAGCCTGCTGCCGGAGAAACTCTCCCGCTACCGGTTGCGCCGCTCGACTCGCAGCGAGCATCTGTGCACGGCGGAAGTGGCGGCGCTGTGCCTCGACCTTGCAGGCGATGTAACCGCAGCCTCGGCGCTGGATGCCTACTTCGATGTGTTCAGCCAGCATTACCTCGACGCCAAACATCAGTTGGACATGAACGTTTCGACCCCGGCGCACGCCGAGTTGATGCCCTATGTTCAGCCGGTCACTCCGTTGATGGGCTGATTGTTGCGCATGCTGCAATAACCTGTACCGGCCATGCTGCTTGACCACCCCGGCTTCGCTGGGCATGCTTGGCTCCGATCAGGGTGCGGCCTGAATTTGCAACGCGTTTTTTGCGTTGAACGTGCCTTGTCGGTGCAGCTCCGTGGCTGTGCCTTGAGGTGCTTTGGCGAGGTCCGAATGCATCGGGCGTCCCATGAAAAAAACAGGATCATTTGAAAAATGGCCACATACGAAATCCTGATTGCCGATGACCACCCACTTTTCCGTAGTGCCTTGCATCAAGCGCTGACCCTGGGCCTTGGCCCGGATGTCCGTCTGGTGGAAGTGGCGAGCATCGCCGAACTGGAAGTCCGCCTGACGGAAAAATCCGATTGGGATCTGGTGCTGCTGGACCTGAACATGCCGGGAGCCTACGGTTTTTCCGGACTGGTCCTGCTGCGCGGTCAGTACCCGCAGATTCCGGTGGTCATGGTTTCGGCCCAGGAAGAGCCGACCATCATGGTCAAGTCTCGTGAATTCGGCGCCAGTGGCTTCATTCCCAAATCCAGCGACTTGAGTGTGATCCAGAAAGCCGTGCGTGCGGTCCTCGATGGTGACGTGTTCTGGCCGCCGCAGGCGTTCGAAGCGGTCAGCGTCTCGCAAGAGGCCAAGGCGGCCAGCGAAGGTCTTGCCAGCCTGACGCCGCAGCAATTCCGGGTGCTGACCATGGTCTGCGAAGGCTTGCTGAATAAGCAGATCGCCTACGTGCTGAGTGTTTCCGAGGCGACGATCAAGGCGCACGTGACCGCGATTTTCCGTAAACTGAATGTGCGGACCCGGACCCAGGCCGCGCTGCTCTTGCAACAACTTGAGTCAATTTCCAGCCATTAAAGGCTGGCGACTTCACGCTTTTTTGACTTTGGTTGATCTAGCTTTCCCACTTCTTTTTTGTCAGTTGCCCACTCTATGTCACCTTTCAAAGGCCAGACCGGCCTGAAACGTATTCTCAATGCCTCCGGTTATTCGCTGGACGGCCTGCGCGCAGCCTTCACCGGTGAAGCCGCCTTTCGGCAATTGGTATTGCTCAACGTCATCCTGATTCCCCTGTCGTTCTTCCTGAATGTCAGCCGGGTTGAACGGGCGTTGCTGATCGCGGTATGCCTGTTGGCGTTGATCGTCGAGTTGCTCAACTCGGCAGTGGAAGCGGCCATCGACCGCATTTCCCTTGAACGGCACCCGCTGTCCAAGAATGCCAAGGACATGGGCAGTGCCGCCCAGTTCGTGGCACTGAGCATGATTGCCCTGGTGTGGGCGGTAATTC